>JAKADN010000089.1 GCA_021820445.1 Nitrospirota bacterium
CTCGAGGAAAAAAGGAGGAATCCGGCCAACGGGCTCCCTCCTCCCTGACCCCGAAAAGGATCTTTGTCCTCGGAGCGGTCGGGGGCGCGGTCTTTCTGGCCGGTCTCTGGCAGGGCTTTCCTCACCGGCAGACCGCCCGCTTCCTTCTTCAGGAAATCTCCGAATCGGACGGGGTCGGAATCGAGGCCGACAAGGCCCGGTTTGATTTCCCGGCCCGTCTCGAGTACGGCAATCTGAACATCGTGGCCCCCTCGCCCGAAGGCCCCGTAAGCCTCCGGATCGACCGGGCCTCCGCCCATCTCGAGCTTGCGAGCCTCGTCCAGAGGAAGCCCCGCTTCAACTTCAGGCTTCGGGCCTACGGCGGCGAATTTGACGGTCTTCTGCGCCATCTTCCGGAACGCCGCAACCATCTTCGGGGATCCACCGTCCGCCCGCTCGACCTGGGGCTGACCCGTCCCCTTCTCCACCAGGACCTCTCCGGGTCGATGACCCTCAAGACCGACTACACATGGCAGTCCGGCGCAGAGATGGCAGGGCACGGCGTCTTTTCCGCCAGCATCGCCAACCTCGTCCTCAAATCCCTGAACGTCGGGGGATTTCCTCTTCCTCCCGTCACCTTCGATGCCGTCCGGAGCCGGATCTTTCTCTCCGGAGGACGCGGGCGTCTGGAAGAGCTCATGGCGACCGGTCCCCTGGCCGACGTCACCGGAAACGGCACCTTCCTCATGGCCCAGCCTCCGCCGAACACCATCCTGCACCTCCGCCTGAATGTCCGGTTGAAGGGCCCCCTGGGGAACCTTCCCCTCCCCGGTCTCTCGGGATCCTCGGGCCGACCCGTGACCCTCACGCTGGATGGTCCGGTCTCCAATCTGAACATCGCGATGAATGGCATCCCGATTCCTCACTGACGCGATCGGACGCCTGCGGCGCTCCCTCGCTCCGACCCAGATCCTGACGGCCCGAATCCGGAACGGGCAGATTCTTCTCTCCGCCTGCTCACCGGCAAGGAACGCCCCTCTCTTTGCCGAACAGGACCTGGCCTTTGCCGAGGAGGGGACAGGATCCTCCCCCCCCCTTCCCGACTCCGAAGAGGCCCGGAGCCACCTGCCCCTGGTCCTGTTCTGGCCCTCCGAACGCACCGTCTCCTCGTCCCTGCGCCTTCCGCCCTCCGTGACCGCCTCCGAACGGGAGGCCGCCATCGGGGCGCTGATCGAACTCACGCTTCCCTGGCCGATCGACGAGAGTCTTCTGGCCTGGGAGAGCGATCCCGCCGACCCGACCTCCCTCACGGCCTGGGCCATCTCCCGGACGGAGCTTTCCGCATGGCTGGACCGCCTCCGGGAGAAGGGTCTCGTTCCCCGATGGGTCCTCCCCGAATCCCTGCTCGTTCTCGAACGGTTCCATCCCGGGGGCCGCGAGGCCGATCGTCCGTCTCTCGCCCCCCTTCCGACCTCCGGGGTGATCGACGAAGAGGGAGACCGGACCCTTCTCCTCCTCTCCCGGAACGGACGACTCCTGGGAGAAAGCGCCTTCCGGCAGCCCCGTCCCTCCCCGGAGCTCCGGGACCGCCGCATCGCCGATCTTCTCCTCGGCCTTCTCGCGGCCGGCCATGAGCTCCCGGAGCGGTTTCTCCGGAGTCCCGGGATTCTTCCGACCCCCGCCCTCTCGGGGATCACCCATCCGGAACCTGGCCATCCGGGTGAACTCTCCCTCTCCGGATGGAGCCTCATCGCGAGACGGAACCGGGAGGAGGCCGCCGCCCTCTCCTTCCTGAAGGGATCCCTCTCCTGGCAGGGAGACCGCGCCGAGAGAAGGTCGGGACTCCGGGTTCTGGCCTTCCTCTCCCTTCTTCTGGCCGCGACCCTTGCGGTCGACGCCTCCGTTCACCTCTCCCGGGTCGACCATCGGCTGGAGGCGGCCCGGGCTGCCCTCGATCTGGCGGCCTCCCGGGCGCTTCCGGGACACCGGATCGTCGAGCCCCTGGGACAGCTCACCCAGGAGCTCGCGAGCCTCGACCGCCAGAAGAAGCTCCTTTCCGGGGGCCCGGACGTCATCCGGATCATGCGGGACCTGACGACCTCCCCGCCCTCCGGGATCACCTATGAAATGGTCTCCCTGACCGTCACCCGGCGTTTTTTCACCGTCAACGGCAAAACCGACAGCTTCCGGAGCGTCGACGCCCTGAAAAAGGCCTTCGAGGCCACCGGCCACATGCGCGATCTCTCGATCCAGAGCGCCGGCCTCGATATCGACCGCAAGACTGTCACCTTCCGCATGCGGGGTCGCCATGACTAGGTCCCGACTGCTAAAGAAGCTTCTTGGCGACGCGGATCCCCTGATCCGGAGAATCCGCGTCCAGTGGGAGAGGTTCTCGGAACGGGAGCGCCGGCTCGTCCGCCTTCTCCTCTCCCTCGTGGCCGGACTGGCCCTCTGGACGGCGGTGACCTCCCTCTTCTGGGATCCCTATATGGCCAAAAAGGACGAGATCGAGGCTCTCAGAGCGGAGATGCTCAAGGTTCTGGCCCTCTCCCAGGAGATCGGCTCGACCCGGGAGCTGATCCTGGCCCAGTCCCGGAGGCTGGGGCAGGAGGAGCGGGGATTTTCGCTCATCGCCTACCTCGAGGAGGAGGCCGACCGCGCCCACATCCGTCCCCTCGTGACCCGCATGACCCCCCGGAATCTCCCCCCCGAGGGCGCCTACCGGATCGGGATGGTCTCGATGAAGATCGACTCGGTCGATCTCCCCCATGCGGTTTTCTTCCTGGCCCGACTCGAACGCTCCCCCCACTTCATCCGGATCACCCGGCTCTCCATGAAGCGCCGGTTCAACGACCACTCCAAGCTGGACCTCGAGATCGATGTGGAAGCGGTTCAGCCGGCCTGATCCCGATCAACACTGGCGGGAACCCCGGGGAGTGGTCCTGGTCCTCGTCCTCTTCATGATCCTGCTCCTGACCCTTCTCGTCACCCGTTTCACACTGAAGACCCATGCCTTTCTCCGTCAGACCGAGATCTACGCCCATTCCGTCTCGGCCCTCTACCTCGCCCGGGCGGCGGTCTCCATCGCCAAGGTCGCCCTCGTCGAAAGCACCCAGATGGCCGCCGCAAACGGGATGAGCATCATCGCGACCAACCAGCCCTGGGCCACCCCCATCATCAACTATCCCGTGGCCGACGCCGGCTACGTCTCGGGGCTTGTCGAGGACGAGTCCTCCAAGTTCAACATCAACATGCTCACGGGAACCCCGGGAGGGAACATCGATCCCCACCGGCTGATGCAGTTCACCCGGCTCTTCACCCTGGCCGGGGCGAACCCCGCCCTTCTTCCCCTCGTCTCGCAGTGGGTTTCGCCGGCCCCCAACATGACCGGTCCCCCGGGACCCTACGCCGGCTTCATGCCCCCCTACCGGAACAGGGGGGGGCCGATGGACGTCCTCTCCGAACTCCACCAGATCGCCGGGATGACCGAAGCCAGCTATCAGGCCGTCGCTCCCTACCTCACCGTCTACACCCCGGGTCAGATCAACGTGAACACCGCCTCCTCGATCGTCCTCCAGGCCCTCGATCCCGGGATCACGCCGGCCATGGCCCAGGAAATCATTGCCCAGCGCCCCTTCCTCACGCTGTCCCGATTCCAGGGAGTCGTGGGTCCGGCGATTTTTTCGGACATTTCGGGGGATGTGACGCTGACGAGCCAGATCTTTTCCGTCAACGCCGTGGGGATTGCCGGGAATACGAAGCTCGCGATCCGGGCCGTCCTCTCGGTCAACGGGATGCAGACCCAGACCCTCTCCTATCGGGTGGGCGGCAACCGTCTTCTCTACCAGATCGACGCGCTCCTGAAGAACGCGCCCCCCCCGTCCCAGAACGCCCCGGCCATCCCGACCCTGCCGGCCGGAGGGGCCCCGTAACCGGAGAAGTCCTCAGGTTTTGGGACGGTCCTTCATCTTGTTCAGGGTGAGCGCAAGCCTGCGCCCCAGGCCGTGAAAGGTGTCGGAATAAAGGAAGGTCGACGGAAACATCTGGCGTCCGTCCTCGATCACCAGTTCGATCGGTCTCCCCCTGACATGCTCCACCTCCTCCGGAACGACATAGCAGCCGATGGTGAGGACCTTCTTCCGGAGAAGCGCCAGGGCCTCGGCGCTTTTGTCGCTGATCTGGCAGTCGGTGAGGACGATCGCCGCATCGTAGAGAGGCCCCGTCCGGTCGATCACGGGAAGAAGATTCTGGAATCCCTCCATCTCGTCGGGCTGGAGAAGGTTGAGGTGTTCGGGGTGAATCCGGAACTGAAAGCGGCTCGAGGAGGCGATGACGTCAAGGGTCGAGGCGACCCCCGACCGGGACACGACCTGGGTGAGATGGGAGGCATAGTAGTGGGGCCACCCGTCCATCGAGAAGGAAAAATCCACGATGGCCAGGATCCGAAGCTCGGTCCCTCCTTCCCGGAAGGGGGAGGGGCGGTTCATGACCTTGAGCGTGGGCTGGACGAGCTTTTGGGAGATGAGCCGCCCCGTCATGCCGGCCAGGGGCTGATCCTCCCGTCCGATCTTCAGGAAGCGGGCCAGGCTCTTCGTCTCCGAGCGGATGAGCCCCTGGTCCCAGGGAAACACTTCCCGGGCCGCAGGAGGGGGAACAAAGACCGGAAGCTCTCCGTGGAGAAGAAGCATGGCCGCCGTCTCCCTCTCCGCCCCCAGACCGGTTCCTGCCGATCCGGGACGGGATTTCCGGTTCTGGGCCCCTTCCGAGCCGTATCCATGGGTCGTTTCGGGAGGACGATAATCCCAGGGAGGGCGCTCCGCGGGGGTCTGTTCCGGAGCCGTGCTCTTGAATCCCCCTCCCCCGGCCCCTCCTCCCGAGGAGCTCCCGGCTCCGGACGAAGGGGATTGCGGGGAGCGGGCCGAAATCCCCTCGGAAGCCCGCCCCCCTTCCCGGGTCTTGCTGAACACGGACTTCCATTTCTCGTGAAACTCCCAGGCCACCGTCAGGAACTCGTCCTCCGTCCTGGCCGATCGCCCGAGCTCCATCGCGGCCTTCCAGTCGGAGACGAACTCCCGATAGCGGCCATAGAAGCGGTACCGGGTCAGGATCACGAAGATCCTCAAGAGAAGAGGGATACGTTCGTGGGGCAGACGGACGGTTCCCCCCATCTCCCGGTTCAGGACCGACTCCCCCAGAACGAAGGGGTTGAGGCTCATGCAGAGGGCGTTGAACGCAAGCCTCCTCTTCGGAACCCGCACGGGATAGAGCGCATCGTAAAGGGGGCCAAAGACCCCGGCCCCCAGGCGGAGACGCTCCCGGGTGATCTCGTCGGCCCGATAGTCGTCCATGAGGGTCAGGAT
Source organism: Nitrospirota bacterium (assembly GCA_021820445.1). Taxonomy (GTDB): domain Bacteria; phylum Nitrospirota; class Leptospirillia; order Leptospirillales; family Leptospirillaceae; genus UBA4572. Next base: position 5,340 of record JAKADN010000089.1, read on the forward strand.
CGGAGCGGGAACCGCGAAGAGTCCCTCCGGTGGCTCGGGAAAACCGGCCTTGAGCTTCCCGAGCTCGTGGATCGTCCGGAGCCGGAGAAGTTCCGGAAGGTCAGGCCGTGCAAGATGGGATCGCACGCCCAGGATCAGAGTCTTCCGGCCAGGGTCCCAGAGGGCCTTGTCGGTGTCGGGCCGGACCGAAATCCGCACGGAGAGTCCTCCGGAATACTGGCTCGAGAGGATGGAGAGCCGTCGCTCCAGGGCGGGGATATCGGTTCCGGGCAGGGCCATCGCCTAGCTTTCCTTCCGGGGACTTTCCCGGGAGGGACCGAAGGCTCCCGTCAGAACCTGTTCGATCGCCTGCAGCTGCTCTTCGTCGGGATAGCCGTGCTGATCATGGGAGATCAGCCGGTTGAGCCACAGACCCCGGGCCGAGGCGACCGGATCGGCCCCATCGAGGATCGCCTGCCCCCAGTTCTTGAGATGGCGGGTCGAAAGAGGCGCCGAAAGGTGTCCCTGCTTGTAGGCGTCCCGAAGGGTTTCGGCGACCCGCATGATGCTCTCGGCGAGGCGGGGCGACAGCCCCTGTTTTCGGAAGATCTCCCGCTCGAGATCGGTGTTGTAGTCGACGAAGACGATCGACTGGAAGCGGTCCAGGAGGGATTCGTCGAGATCGTGCGTCTGGGAATAGGAGGCTCCGATGTTGCTTGTGGCGCAAAACTGGATCCGTTCGAGGGGAACAGCGATCACATCTCCGGTGATGAAGTCGTGCAGTTCGTAACGCTCGAGAACCGGATCGATCGCCTTTAGAATCAGGTTCCGGGCCGCACGGGAGGCCCTGTTCAGCTCGTCGAAGACCACGGCGACCCTCTGGCCGTCGTGCGCCAGCCTGAAGACCCGCTTCAGGGGACCCTCGACCCTTGTCCAGTCTCCGAGGGTCTGGGCGATGACCGAGAGAGGGATGTCGGGATATTCCTTGGAAAGGGTGATCATGGTGCGCATCTTTTCCTGCGGCCCGATGGGAACGGGTTTGGAGAGCAGATCGTAATCCTCCATCCCGTCGGAGCAGGGAATCATCACGATCTGGTCGAGCTTCCCTTCCTTTCGAAGAGCCGACAGATGTTCGATCACGATGGAAAAGGTCTTTCCGGATCCGGTCGGTCCATAGAGCAGAACGGAAAAGCCTTTCTCGAAGATCGTCCTGAGGGAGAAAGGATCGGCGGGATTCTCAGAGGACTGGGGTTCGGCGAGAGCTTGATTGTCGGCCTCCTCCACCCGCTTTTCTGTCGTTTTCAAGGAATGTCCTCCCTTCTCCTGAGAGATGGCCCCCTTCATCCGCGCGCCGAAGAAATCCGACGACGGACGGAGGACCTTCTTTTTCCGAAAATAAAGTGAGAGCCCCACAAGAAAGAGTGCGACGACCGAGAGACCGTAGGACATGACAAGGACGGCGCTGGCAGGCGAGAAATAATGAAAATTGGCCCCCACGATCAAAAGAAAGATCGACAGAGTGATAAAGACGAAGATCCCGTAACTGATGCGGCGAAAGGTCCCAGAAAAGGAACGGCTCCCCAGAATCAGCAGCATGAGTATGACGACATAACTGACGACAGCGCCGACACCGGCCACATTGCTCATCGCCTCAGAGCCCCCTTATCCGATCGGCCCCGAAAGGATCGAGCCGACTCTGTCATTAAATGGTTCCGGGCCAAAAAAAAAGGGAGGCGGCATATCGCCACCCCCCCTTCTTGTAGACTTGCCTTTTGGCCAGCGACCAATACCCCTTGCTACGCCTTGACTTCGTAAGGAATAGCCTTGGCAGCAGGAGCCGTCGCGGTCCGGTAGAGATTGTAGAGGAAGA
>JAKADN010000019.1 GCA_021820445.1 Nitrospirota bacterium
CCCGCGGGATTCCGCTCCTTCCCCGCCGCCGGGTCTCTTACCGGGGACTTCTTCTGGAAGAGATGGATCTCGAGGCGATCCTGGCCTCGGGGGTCGACCTGGTCCTGGTCGACGAGCTGGCCCATACCAATCCGGCCAGTCCGGGAGAATTCCGCCACCGCCAGCGCTACCAGGACGTCCAGGAGATTCTCGATGCGGGATTCGATGTCTATTCCACCCTCAACGTCCAGCACATCGAGACCTTGAACGACCTGGTGGCCCTCCAGACCGGCATCCGGGTGCGGGAAACCGTCCCCGACTCCATCGTGGGACGGGCCGACGACCTCGTCCTGGTCGACCTCACGCCCGAAGAGCTCAGAAAGCGTCTTCTGGAGGGTAAGATCTATCCGGCTGCCAAGATTTCCGACTCCCTCGAGAATTTTTTCACCGTCAAGAATCTCACGGCCCTTCGGGAATTCGCCCTGACCTCCGCCCGGGAGGCGGGCGGCTTCCGGATCCAGCCGGGGGGATTCCTTCTGGTCGGCGTCTCACGACGGCCCGCCGACCAGGCCCTTGTCCGTCGGGGCGCCCGTCTGGCCGAGCGGCTCCGGCTCCGCCTCCGGGTCCTCTTCGTCCGGAACCCGGGAGCGGACGGATCGGATCCTCCCTGGATCGGGGAGACCTGCCGGCGCCTCGGGGCCGACCTGAACGTCGACGAAGGCCCATCCTGGGAGGAGGCTTTCGTCCGCCACTGCCACGAGCTTCGCCCCTCCCTGGTCCTTTTGGGACAATCCGCGTGGAGGCCCGGAATGATCTCGACGGCCGAAAAGATGGCCAGACTTCTCACCGCCTTCCCGCTTCTCATCACTCCGCTCGACATACCGGAGCACCGCCAGAAGACCGGGTAGGGTCGAAAAAGCCGCGGGGTCCCGAGACGTCCAAAGAAAGACTAAAAAAGGGAAAGATATCCACCTCTTCATAGTCCGCTGAAGGGAGGACAGTTGACCTCCCTCCTCCCTTCTCCTACGGTAGGGACAGAATATTCTTTAAGAAAGGAGCCCACAGTGGCCGTTCTTCACCTTTACCATGAAACGCGGAAAAGCATCTTCCGCTTCCGCGAAGCGGTCTTAAACCGTGTCATCGGGGTCGGGGCCCTTTTTTCGTCCGGATACGGCGATGTAGGGTCCTCCATCTACTTCGCCCTGGGGGTCACCACCGTCTATGCCGGGGGAGCCTCCTTCCTGGCCATCTTCGTGGCGGGCATCTTCTTCGTGGCCACCGTCCTCTCCTATGCCGAACTCTCCTCGGCGATTCCCGAAGCCGGGGGATCCTCGCTTTTCGCCCAGAGGGCCTTCGGGGACGGCTGGGCCTTTTTTGCCGGCTGGGCCCTTCTTCTGGACTACATCATCACCCTGGCAATCAGCGCCTTTTCGGTCGGTCCCTACCTGGGGTACTTCTTTCCGATTTTGAAGAACAACGTCCAGGCCAACGTGACCTTCACCGGGGGACTGATCCTGATCCTTATCGTCCTGAACGTCTTCGGCCTCAGGGAATCCTCCCGCATGAGCCTGATCCTGGCCGGCTTCGACATCTTCACCCAGCTCTCCCTCATGATCCTGGGGCTGATCTTCCTTTTCGACCTGCCGAAAATCCTCCACCAGTTTTCCCTGGGGACGAACCCGACCTGGCCCCATTTCCTCTACGGCATTTCGGTCGCCATGGTGGCCTACATCGGAATCGAAGCGATCAGCCAGATGTCGGCGGAGGCCCGGGATCCCGGGAAATCGGTCCCAAGGGCGATGTTCATGACCATGGGAACGACGGTCCTTCTCTATTCGGGGATCAGCCTCGTGGCGGTCTCGGCCATGAGCCCCAAACTCCTCTCGACCGTCTGGGTCAATGACCCGATTGCCGGGATCGCCCATTACCTTCCCTACGTCAACCAATACATGGGCCCCTGGGTCGCCCTTCTGGGGGCCACGATCCTGACGGTGGCCGCCAACGCAGGACTGATCGGGGTCTCCCGGCTCGCCTTTTCCATGTCCCACAATTTCCTGATCCATCCGATCTTCCGCCATACCCCCCGGGGATTCCGGACCCCCGTCTATTCCATCGTCTTCTTCGGAGGTCTCGGGGCGCTCGTCATGGCCTTCTTCCCCTACCTCGAGGTCCTGGCCGATCTCTACAACTACGGGGCGATGCTCTCCTTCACCATGACCCACCTGGCCCTGATCCGCCTTCGAAAGACGGAGCCGGACCTTCCCCGTCCCTTCCGGGTTCCGCTGTCCATTCGTCTGGCGGGATACGAGATTCCTCTTCCCGCCCTCGTCGGCCTCCTGGGAACGGGGGCCGTCTTCCTGATGGTCCTCCTTTTCCACAAATACGGGAGAGTTTTCGGAACCCTGTGGATGATCGGGGGCATTTTCTATTATTATCTCTACCGGAAGGGAGCCCAGATGCCGCTCATGGAGCGCCTCGCCATCACCGAAATTCCGGAACCGCCTGCCCCTTTGGAAGACCGGCACGCCACCCTCCTCGTGGCGACCTCCCCGACCGCCCCGTCCCCCCTCCTCTCGGATGTCCTGAAGGTCGCCCGGACCGATGGGGCCCGGGTCCTGGTCGTCACCGTCCTCGAGGTCCCCCTCGCCCTTCCTCTCTATGCTCCGCTTCCCGTGGAAGAGGAAACCGCACGCCGGACCCTCGCCCTGTGCCAAGCCCTGGGGGTGGAGAAGGATGTGCTGGTGAACACCCTGCTCCTTCGGGGACGCTCCGCGGCCGAAGTTCTGGTCCGCACGATCCGCCGGGAAAAGGTCGACACCCTGGTGTTGAACGACACCGATTCGGCCATTGTCCGAACCATCGAAGCCTCGGTCCTCCGATCCCACCTTCCGGTGACTCTCTGGAAGGTGCGCCGCCCCGGTGGCAAGGAGATCCCGTGACACGGAATTCGACCGAAGACCGGCCACGGTCGGCCACGGCTTCCTCCCCCATTCCGGAGCGGCAGATCCTTGTCGTTTCCCTCGGACTCTCCCTGGCCATCTTTTTCCTGGACGCTCTCACGCCCCAGCGCCTGGTGGTGTCGATTCTTCAGGATATCCCGATCGCCCTGACGGGGCTTTCCGCAAAACGAAGGACCACGGTCGCCCTGGTCGCCGTCGGGATCCTGTCGAACATCCTGGCGGAAATCATCAACGCGCACACCGAAGGGGCCATCAGCCACACCGCGATCGCCAACCGCCTTTTCTCGGTCCTGTCCTTTCTTCTGGTCGGATATCTCGCCATGCGGATCCAAAGTCAGGCCCTCCGCACCGGACAGCACCTGTCGGAGAAAAAAAGGGCCGACCGGGATCGTCAAATCCGGACGCTTCTGGAGGAGCTCTCCCGGGAACCCGATCTCGACGCCTTTCTCGTCCGGATCGCCTCCCATTTCCGCCACCTTTTCGGAGCCCGGGGAACCCTGTTCGCGGGGGTCAGGGACGGACGCTGGAGCCCCCCGCTCCTGGCCGACCCTCCCTCCCTCGACCTCTGGAAGGAAGGCGAGCGGATACCCGGGGGACTCGCCCTTCTCCTGACAAACCCCTTCCCTCCCGTCCGGATCACCCAGATGAGTTTCGCTCCGTTTTTGGAAAAAAACGGGATGCGGGAGGCCTATCTCGCCCATCTGGGAACAGGCGAGGACCGGGAAGCTCCGCCCCTTCTCCTGTTTCTTCTGGACCCGCTGGAACCGGATCCCCTCCTCCTCCTCACGGAGATCCTTCCCGTCCTCGAAGATCAGCTCCGGCGCCTCACACTCCTGCAATACCTCCGGGAATCCAACGCGGGCCTTCTTCGCAAGAACGCCTTGATCCAGGATCTCGTTTCGGGGGTCTCCCACGATCTGAGGACCCCACTCCTGGCCCAGAACATGAACATGGCCCTGGCGCTCGAGGGAGTCTGGGGGCCGGTTCCGGAGGGGGTCCGGACTCTCCTTCAGCAGATGGTTCAGTCGAACACCTCCCTCCTCGACCTCTCCGGAAGACTTCTTCTTCTCTCCCGATACGAACTGGGGGAAGGCCCCCTGGAGTGGTCCCGCTTTCCCCTGGCCGACCTCGTCGAAGAAGTCTCCCAGGAAATCGCGCCACTCCTTCGGAGCAAGCAGCTTGTCCTGACCCGGCATCTCTGCGACACTTTTCTCGAAGGAGATCGGCCGGCCCTCAGGCGACTTCTTTTGAACCTTCTGGACAATGCCGTCAAATGGTCTCCCCCGGGAGAGGAAATTCTGATCGAAAGCTCCCGGGAGAACGGGATCTTCAGGCTTTCCGTCAGGGATCGCGGCCCCGGGATCCCTCCCGACATCGTTCCACGGCTTTTCGAACGGTTTGGGGGGCTGCGTCCGGGATCGGGGTTCGGACTGGGACTCTACCTGGCCCAGCAGATCGCCCGAGTCCACGATGGGCGAATCAGACACCGCCCGACCGACCCCGGATCTCTTTTCATCCTCGAGATTCCGCAAGGAAAGGGGGCCGTATGATCCGGATCTTTCTGGTGGAAGACCATCTTCTGATGAGGCAGGGGCTGGCCACCTCCCTCGAGCGGGTGGACGACCTTTGCGTCTCCGGGGAGGCCGAAAGCGGAGAAGCCGCCCTGTCGACCCTTCTCTCCCTGCCCCCGGACGCTCTCCCGGATGTCGTGATCATGGACATCGGTCTCCCGGGACTTTCAGGGATTGAGACGACCCGCAGGCTCAAGGAGTCCCGGCCGGACCTGAGGGTCCTCATGTTCACGGTCCATCATCTGGAGCGGGAGATCTTTGCCGCCTTTTCCTCGGGCGCCGACGGGTATTGCCTGAAAGACAGCGACATCGACAGCCTTCTCCTGGGAATCCGGTCGGTCTTCCTGGGATCCCTCTATGTGGATCCGCGGATCGCCCATCTGGCGATCCGGCGGATTCTCGCCTTTCCGGATTCCTCGGGAGAATCGCCGCTCACCCCCCGCGAGACGGATGTCTTGAGGGCCCTTGCCGACGGACAGTCCAACCGGGAGATTGCCCAGACACTCGACGTCAGCCTCAGCACCGTCAAGGCCCACATCCAGAGCATTCTCCAGAAGCTGTCGGCCTCAACCCGTGCCGATGCGGCCGTGAAGGCCCTTAAAAAAGGGTGGCTGTGAGCAAAGGGGCTTCCATTCCGAAACGATTTCACGGAAAGAGCCGTTTTCGAGGTGGGGGCGCAGGCGGAGGGGGACGCGTCCCAGGTTGTGCGGGAAGTCCGGAACCCCGCCCAGCGAAAAAGTTTTCCATCGGGGAGACTTTCGGGTATCCTGAGAAGGTTCCTCAACCCCGATGCATGCCCCGGACGAACTCCCTTCGGGAAACGACAGGATCGTGACACTCAATACCCGACCGAAAGCAGAGGACCGGGATCTGTCCAAAGATCCCAGTCTCCTGTTTTCCAGGAGAATTCCATGAGATCCGCCAGACAGGACAGAATTCTTCCCGCACATTCCCTCCAGGAACCCGCCATGGAGCCGCTCCGCTCCGTCTTTCGGGAAACAGGGGGCGACACCCTCGTGGTTTCCAAGTTCTCCGGTTGGGGGACGCTTCTGGAGGTGGCTCCGCTTCTTTCGGCCCTTCGCCTTCTCTACCCGTGCACGCGACTGATCCTCGTCACCGAACGCAGAAATGCGGAGATCGCCTCCCGCCTCACCGGCCCGGATGATGTTCTCTTCCTTTCCGGGGCCGGGAACGCCGGGCCGATTTCCCCATCGGGCCTTCTCTCGCTCGCCTCCCGGATACGACGCCTCTCTCCCACACTCTTTCTCGACCTCCAGCTCCACACCCGGCGAAAAGCCGCCCTGTTCCTCTCTCTCATGAGTGGTTCCCGGACCCGGATCGGATTCGTGGGCCGCCGTGGCGGTCTCCGAATGCGCCTTCTGACCCACCCCCTCTACTTTAACGCCCATCAGCCGTCCCGCATGGCCTACGAACAAGCCGGAATTCTCTTGGGCATTCTCCCGGAGAATGGCTCGCCGTCCCCGGTGCCGGGAGCGATCCGGGAGACGCCCGAAGATCTTCGTGAGCTGGAACGCGTCTTCCCGGCCTTCCGCCTGGCCGGGAAGATCTGCGTCATGAACCCCAACGCATCGGAGCGAGGGACCGAACGACGATGGCCAGCGGACATGTTTTCCGAGGCGGCCGGACGCCTCCTTTCCCGCCATCCCTCCCTCCGCATCGTCCTCACCGGGTCCCGGGAGGAGCACGCCTACACCGAAGGGGTCGCCCGGAGAATTCCGCGCGCCTCTGGGTCAAGGATCATCAATCTCGCCGGACGCCTCTCCCTCGGGGGATTGACCGCCCTTCTAAGGCAGGCCCATGTTTTTCTGACCAACGATTCCGGACCGATGCATCTCGCCATTCACACGGCTGTCCCGACCGTAGGGCTCTTCGGCCCCACCCGACCGGACCTCGTCCTCCCCAAGGCCGACCGGCGGCGGCTGACCGTCCTGTACGATGCCCACTACTGCAGTCCCTGCCTCTACCATGTCTCCCGCCCCCCCTGCGGAGGAGACAATGTCTGCATGTCCTCCCTTTCGGTGGAGCGGGTCGTCCGGGCGGTCGAGGCCATGCTCCAGGGAACGTCCCTTCCCGAGGAAAGAGTGGACGTCTTCTCCTGTCCGCCGAAGACTGCGGACAGCCACGGCAATCCCCTGGCCGGTTTCCGGGAGCAAGAACGGCCGGACCCGTGAGCACCCTGTGAGGGGGGACATCCCTTTTGTGCTCTCCACATGCCGGATTCTTCGAGGGGTCGCCCAGGGCTATCTCCTGGCCACCCTCCTCCCCGACCTTCACACCCTCGGCTGGTCGAGCCTGGGATGGGGCTCCCTCCTGTCAGGGGCTCTCCTCGCGGATTTTCTTCTCACGGCCGCCGTCGGATCCCTGGCCGACCGTCTCCCTCCCGGACGGATCCTGCTGGCGGGGGATCTTCTGGGAGTCCTCTCACCCCTTCCTTACCTCGTCCACCCCGGACCGATCCTTCTTGCGGCCGCAATTATCCTTTCCGGAGCCGGCCAGCGCAGCAACGGATCCCCCGGCCCATGGGCACCCCCGGAACAGGTGCTTCTCGCCCGCCATCCCCCCACGCCAGGCCGGCCCTTCGGTTTCTTCGCACGAAACATGGCCGCCGGACTTCTGGGAATGTCGGCAGGAGCCCTCCTGGCCTGGGGGAGCGACCTCTCCCCCGCCGCCGGAATCAGGGCGGGACTCGCCGTTCTCTCCTTTCTGTCCCTCGTCGCAGTCGTCCTGATCCTGGGTGTCAGACAGAATGATCGGTCCCGCCCTTCTTTTCCGGCCTCCTCCCCTTTGGAACCTCCCGCCCCCGAAGATAAAAAGAAGGATGAATCAAAAAGAAAGATGGCTCTTCTCGTCACCAGCAACATCCTGGGAGGACTCTCCCTGGGCCTCGTGGACCCTGTCATCGCCACATGGTTTCTTCTCCGCTTCCACTCAGGGCCGTCCCGGACTGCCCTCTTCCTTGCGATGGCCTTCCTGGCGGCAGCAATCGTGGCGATGGCGCTCGGGCGGATCGACCGCATTCGCGCCCTCCCCCCAACCGTCATCCTTTTGCAATCCGTCTCACTGATCGCCGCCCTTCTTCTGCCCTTCGCACCCGCCCTCGTCCCGGCGGCCCTTCTCTACACGATCCGGATGGCCGGAGCCCGGGCCCCGGGGGGCATTCGCCAGGCCCTGGCCCTGACGCTTCTTCCGAAGCACCGGACGGGATTGGCGGCAGGCCTCCACCTCTCCTCCCTCCAGGCGGCCCAGATCGCAGGTCCCCTTCTCGCCGGACTTCTCTGGCATACCGGAAGAACGGATACCCCCCTGATCGCGGCGGCTCTCCTCTCAGGCCTCTCCCTGGCCCTTTTCTGGATTCTCTACCGCTCCTCGCACATCGAACACCCCGGGAATTCCGGGGAAATTCCCTCACACGGCCCGGCGTCCGGACCGAATGGCCATGCTTCATGAGAATCCGATCAATTTTATTGATGATTTGACCTGTGGCACGGTTGCCATTTCCGCAATCGTATGATACAAATCAGGTCATACAATCAAGAAAAACATTTTCAGTCCCGGCATTACGAAGGATTTAAGCGTCTCTGCCTTCGTCGATTTCCTTCCATCCTTCATCGGGAGGATCCATGGAACGAAACGGCCGTCGCCCCACCCGAACCGGTGTCCCTGATCCCGGACCGCCGACATCCGAAGGGGAATCGCTTCCCTTTCCCGGAAGCCGGCCCTCCTTCGGGAAGAGCGGCGGGCATCCCACGCTCCCGGAGAGCTCTCCCTCCTTCTCCATCTCCCTATCCAAGGCCTCGGACCGTTCGATGGTGACGCGACGCCTTCAGTCCGGAATCGGGATCCCCGACCTCCCGAATCGTCACGACCCGTTCGAAAATTCCTTCGAAAACCTTCTGGAATTCCTCCCGGACGCTCTCCTTCTCCTCTCCCCCTCCCTCTCCATTCTTGCCGCCAACCGAAGCTTCCTAGACCGCTTCGGCCTCTCGCGAAAGGCCGTTCTGGGAAAACCCCTCGACCGAATCTTTCTCTCCGAGAAATTCGCCGGATGGGTGCGGGAGCGGATTGCACAAAACAAGGCCGGCTCCGCCCTTCTGATTCTGCCCGACGGGAAGACGGAACCGTTCCAAGGTCATCTCCACGTCTCCCTTTCCTTCGCCTCGCGTTCCAGAGGACGGTCCCGTATTCTCCTGCGCCTCTGGGACCTTGGCCCGGAAATCTCCGGGGAAGGCTCCGAGACCCCCGAGGCCCTGAATGACCTCAAGTTCCGCCTCCTCGCCGATTCGGTCGACGCCGGAGTCCTTCTCCTCGACGGAACCGGCCGTCTTCTCTCGGCGAACGCTCCGGCCGAACGGATGTTCGGACTTGAGGAGCGCCTGTTGGCCGGCCAGGCAATCGGAGGGCTTCTTCCGAACCTTCCGGAATCCTTCGGCCTCCATTCCGGCGCTCTTCCCGAAGTCTCCATCCCGCGCCAGGGAACGACAGGGCGGCGCTCCGACGGATCGCTGTTTGCCGTCTGCGTCACCGGATACCGGCTTAGAGAGGCCCGGGGCCCCTGCACGATTCTCGTCGTCACGGACCATTCGGGGAATCAGGCGGGGAATCCGGCGGGAAGTCAGGAGGGGAGTCAGACAGGGGCTCTGCCGGGAAGTCCGGGAGACTTTGCCGCCCCTTTGCAGGAGGAAGCCGCTCCCCTCCCGACGGGGCACACCGGCCGAAGCGCACTCGCTTTCCGGCTTGGAGAGATTCTGGAGTCTCCTGCCGGAAGCCTTTGGGAAAAAGGGGCGCTCCTTTCGCTCGACATCGACCGTTTCAAGGGTGTCAACGATCTTTTGGGAAACGAAAACGGAGATGCGCTTCTTGCCGAGGTCCGGGACCGGCTTTCGACCTGCGTCCGGAAAGGGGATCTCGTGGTCCGCACGGGAGGAGACGAATTCATGATCCTTCTCCCGGGTCTCGACGACCGGGACAAGACCAAGGATATCGCCGAAAAGATCCTGGACACGATCGCCCGGCCCTTCGAGTTCGACCGCACCCCCGTTTTCGTGAACGCGAGCATCGGAGCCGCCCTCTGGCCCGAGGACGGACGCACGTCCGACACGCTCCTCCGAAGAGTGGACAACTCCCTTTATGAAGCCAAGGAGCTGGGAAACACCTGCGTCATCTACCATCCCGAGGAAGGCCCCCGGATCGACGGAAAATTCGAACTCGAGCGAGAACTCCGGAGGGCTCTCGACCGGGGGGAATTCGTCCTGCATTTCCAACCCCAGGTCGACATTGCCACCCGGACCATGACTGGCGCCGAGGCCCTGATCCGCTGGAACCATCCCGAAAGGGGGCTCGTCTCCCCCGAGCATTTCATTTCCGTAGCGGAGAACACCGGGCTGATTGTTCCGATAGGGGCCTGGGTCATCCGCTCCGCCTGCGACCACCTTCGGGAATGGTCGCTGGCAGGGAGGCCCCTTCACCTGACTGTCAACGTCTCTGTCCGCCAGCTCGAGCGAGGGAACCTGACGGACATCATCAGCCGAGCCCTCCGCGACACCGGGGTCGATGGAAGCCGGCTCGAGGTGGAGATCACGGAAAGCCTTCTCATGAAGCGGAGCCTGACCTCGATGGACCTGAACGAGCTCGCGGAGATGGGGGTCCGGACCTCCATCGACGACTTCGGAACGGGATACTCGAGCCTGTCCTACCTCACCCGCCTTCCCGTCCACAAGCTCAAGATCGACCGATCCTTCATCACCTCGCTTCCGACCGATCCGGGTGTCCGGGCCGTCACCACTGCCATCATTACCATGGCCAAGGCGCTGGGGCTCCGGACGATCGCCGAGGGCGTCGAAACCGGAGCACAGCTTGCGATCCTCGAAGCCTTGGGATGCCAGGAGGTCCAGGGTTACCTTTTCAGCCCGCCCATTCCCGCCGCGGCCCTTCAGGGGTGGGTCCCTCCCTGAGGCGCCGCGGCCGCGCCCTTTCGTCTCTTTAGACCCCGGCTTGCCCAGGGAGGTCCTCCCGGATAGAATATCCAGGGCCGGCTTCACCAAAGGCCGCCTCCGCGCCGGGAATCGCATCCCGCCGGTCTTTCCTCACCCGCCCCTTCCGGAAGGAGTCCCCATCCGTCCATGAGCCCTTTCGCCCTTCCGACCGCGACCCTAGCCGGAGGATTTCTCCTCATCGTGACAGGATCAGCCCTTTTCACCCGCTCTCTGGAATCCACGGTGGCACGATTTTTCGAAAACCGAAACCGCGGTCTCCGGATCCTGGGCAATCTCTCTCTCTCCCTTCCGGAGCTGATCCTCCCCCTCATCGCCTTTCTCACCCCCGGGGCCTCCCGATCCCGGATCGACGCCGGAACCGGAGCCCTCTTCGGCCCGCCCCTCTTTCTCGGCCTCGTCCTCCTCCCGCTGGCCTTTTTCCTTCATCGGCCCCAGGCCAGGACAATCATTCGGGAAGCGCCTCTCCTCGTCACCGGCCTCGCCGCCGCCCTTCTTCTGTTCGGACACTCCCTCCTTTCCCGCCTCTTTCTCGCGCTCTGTCTTCTGGCCGTCTATCTCGGAGGACTTCTTCTCACTCCCGGCCATGCGGAGGGGGCCGAGACCTCCGGAACGCGAGCCGAATGGGGGATCGCCGACGCTCTTTTTTTGGGGGGAGGGGCCCTGATGATGGGACTCGGGAGTCAGACCTTCCTGTCGGGAATCGAAGCCCTTCGCGAAATCCGCGGGATCTCCCCCTTTTGGACGGCTCTCCTCCTGGGTCCGATTGCCACAGAGGCTCCCGAGCTTCTCACCCTGACGCATTTTCTCCGAAAAAGGAGTCTCCCCGAGGCCTTTTCGATCCTCTGGGGATCGATCCACCTTCAGACGACCCTGTCCGTGGCGGTCGGGATCCTCGCTTCCCCGTGGCTGGGCTCCCCCGGCGCCATTCATGCCGGATTCGCACTGGGAGGCCTGTTGGGACTCCTCCTCCTTCCGGCCATCCTGCGAAGGAGCCGGACATCGGAGGGAGACCCCCGATGACAGCCGCGCCGGGTCCGGATCTTCGCAAGGCCGTCCCCCTCCGATTCGGCCTCACCAGCCTCTTCGCCGATATGACCTACGAGCTCGCCCACGTCCTTCTTCCGTCACTGATGCTTCATCTCGGCGGGACGGGAATGGCCACCGCGCTCATGGAGTCGCTGGCGGAAGGGACGAAGATGGCAGGATTCTGGACGGCGGGACATCTCGGCAGGAATCCGGAAAAGGAATCCCTTCTCGTCCGGACGGGCTACGCTCTGACCGTTCTCGGAACGGTCCTGATGGGGGCGGCGGGGTCGGCCGGGGCACTGATCGCCCTCAAGAGCCTCTCCTGGTTCGGAAAAGGACTCCGGGGACCGGCGCGGGACGCCCTTCTCACGAACGCCCTCCCCGCCGACCTCCATGCCGCGGCCTTCGGAATTGTCCGGGGGCTCGACCAGACGGGAGGACTCATCGGCCCCCTTCTTGCCCTGGGACTCTCCGGCCTGCTGTCACCTTCCCGGATCCTCTTTCTCACAATCGTGCCCGGGGTCCTCTGCGTGGCCTATTCCGTCAGTGCCACCCGAACGGCCCTTCGGGCCAGGATCGAGACGGACCATCAATCCGTTGCCGGACAGGAGGCGGAACCTGCCTCCGGAGAGGCGCCCCTCCATTCCCACGCCCTCCGGGCCTTCCTGCTGGGTGGCGTTCTTCTCCGGGCGGGAATGTTTCCCGCCACCCTTCTCATGTTCCGCTTCGCCGACTCGGGGGGAAGCTTCCCTGTGACGGTCGGAGGCTTTCTTCTGTCGAGCCTCATGACGGTGGGGGTCAACCTCGCCATCGCAAGAAGGCGTCTTTCTTCCTCTCCGCGAATTCTCCTGGGAGCCTCGGGCTTCCTGATCTCACTTTCGGCTCTCCTGCTCTCCGGAACCCATCCCGCCCCCATCCTCTATCTCCTTGCCATGACCGCCTGGGGGAGCGGCGAAGCCTTTGCCTCAGTGGGACTCAAGGTCCGGGGAGCGATACTCTGGCCCCCCGCCCTCCGAACCCGGGGGTTCGCCCTCTTCGAGCGGATGGCGGCCTTCCTCTCCCTCCTGTTCTGGCCCCTGGCCGCCCATCTCTGGGATCTGGGACAGACGGAGGCCGGAATGGGAATGGCGGCGGCCGCAGCGGCGACCGGAGGGCTCATACTGGCCCGGAGTCCTGACAAGGTCCCCCAACTCCCTGCGTCCTAATGCGACGACCAGAGCCGGATGAGCGCCGAAACGAACCGATGGAAGCCGAAAAGACGAGTTCCGGTCTTTTCTCCCCTCGGCTTCACCGGTCGTTTTTCGAAGACTCCAGTGGTTACAAAAACATACAACCTTGCAAATCAAGGAACAAAACTCCATAATTGCATAAATGATAGATCGTCTATTGACATCCCGCATTTGGGAATCACTCAAGTATTTTCCAGCCGTCGCCCTCCTCGGTCCACGCCAGGTCGGAAAAACGACCCTTGCCCTCGGGATCGGAGAGGCGGAGAAAGCGCTCTATCTCGACCTCGAGTCGGAGCGCGACAGGGCAAAACTTGCCCTGGCCGAGGACTATCTCTGGGAGAACCGGAGGAGGCTGGTCATCCTCGACGAGGTCCATCGCCTTCCTGGCCTTTTCCCCCTTCTTCGCGGCCTGATCGACAGAATGCGAAGGGAGAATCTCATCTCCGGCCGTTACCTGCTTCTGGGATCGGCCTCTCCCGATCTCCTGAAGCAGTCGGGAGAATCTCTGGCCGGTCGGATCGCCTATCTGGAACTTTCCCCGTTCGGCATCCTGGAAACCGGTTCCGAATCGGAAAACACGCTCTGGGTCCGGGGGGGGTATCCGGAAAGCTTCCTGGCCTCCGATGAAGGGCGAAGTTTCACCTGGCGCGAGCAGTTCATACGCACCTACCTGGAGAGGGACATCCCCCAGTTCGGCTATCGCATCTCGGCCGAAATGCTGCGACGCTTCTGGGGAATGCTGGCCTACAACCAGGGAGGAATTCTCAATGCCTCACAACTGGGAAGAAACCTCGGAGTCGATGTCAAGACGGTTGTCGGATACCTTGATCTTCTTGTCGATCTCTTCCTGGTCCGCCGGCTTTTGCCCTGGCACACCAACCTCAAGAAACGCCTGGTCCGCTCTCCCAAGGTCTATCTCCGGGACAGCGGACTGGTCCATGCCCTTCTTCGCATCGAGGACCGCGAAAACCTTCTCGGCCATCCGGTCGTGGGAGCCAGTTATGAAGGGTTCGTGATAGAAAGTCTTCTGGAAGTCGCCGGAGACCGGGCACAAGGTTTTTTTTACCGGACCGCCGGTGGGGCGGAGATCGACCTCCTGCTCCAATGGGCCGACCAAACCCTGTGGGCGGTCGAGGTCAAGCGGAGCCTGACGCCCCGGCCGGAGAGGGGATTTTACTCGGCATGCGAAGATCTCTCTCCCGCCCGAAAATTCATCGTCTATCCCGGTGAGGAACGGATTCCTCTGGGACAGGGGATCACGGCGCTGCCGCTTCGTGACCTGGCCCAGGAAATCTATCAATTTTCATAGGAGATCCAATGAGCGGAAACTTCGATCCCAAGACTATCCTGAGGTCCCCCCGGGAGACTCTGTCGGGTTATGTTTTTCTTCCCCGTCTGATCGACAAGGTGCGGCTCGCATCCCGGGGACTCCTCCCCGAGGACTATCGTCCGAATCTTCTCGCGGGATCCGACCGGACCTTCGATGGCCGCTTTCTTCTGTTCACAGGAATCGATCCGGAGGAGCTCCGGGCGGCCATCCTGTCCTTGCCTGACGACGAGGCCATAGGAGAGTGGGTCCGGAAGAGAGCCAATACCCGTCCTCCAGAGGAGATCCGGGACTGGTCCGAAAGCAGTGTGTCGGCCCTTTCGGTTCCGACACCGGAACGGATCGCCCAGAGACAGCGGTCCTATCCGGAGGCGGCAAAAGCCCTGCCTCCGGAGCTTTTGGCCTCCCTCAACCCCCTCGATCTCATCGACTTCGACGAAGGGCGCCTCTCCCTTGAAGGGCTCCGACACAATCATGAGGAGCATCTTCGCTCGGAATCCCGGCCGCCCATCCCCCCCTTCGACCGGAACTCGGCCCTGATAAAAGTCAGGACGGCAGAAGACGCCTGGAATTCAAAAAACCCGGAACGGGTGGCCCTGGCCTATACCCCGGACAGCCGATGGCGAAACCGCGCGGAGCTTTTCTCCGGACGGGCCGAAATCGTCCGTTTTCTCCAGCGCAAATGGGAGCGGGAGCTCGATTATCGCCTGGTCAAGGAATTGTGGGCCTGGGAAGGCCCCCGGATCTCCGTCCGGTTCGCCTACGAATGGCACGACGACTCCGGACACTGGTTTCGTTCCTACGGAAACGAGAACTGGGAGTTCGCGCCAAATGGACTGATGGCCCGGCGGATCGCCAGCATCAATGACCGTCCGATCCGCGAGGCAGATCGGAAGCTCCGCTGGTCCTCTGACCGGCGGCCCGATGATCACCCGGGACTCTCCGACATGGATCTGTAGGCGCCCTTGCTTCCCTCCACCAAGGAAAGGGACTGTCGGATGGAGATTCTCTATCGTGACGACGCCCCGGTTGACCTCGATCAGATGATTGACCTGTACATCCGGTCGACCCTCGGTGAAAGAAGGCCTGTCGACCGGCCCGAAATCTTCGAGGGAATGCGGCAAAACGCGAGCCTCACGCTCACCGCATGGTGTGGGGATCGTCTGGTCGGAATCGCCCGGACCCTCACCGATTTCACCTACGTGGCCTACCTGGCCGATCTCGCCGTCGACGTCGACTTTCAGAGAAGGGGGATCGGGAGGCGACTTATCCGGGAAACGAAGCGGCGTCTCGGCCCCGACTGCATGATCGTGCTGTTTGCCGCCCCGATGGCCAACGAATACTATTCGAGGCTTGGATTCGAATCCAATACGCGGGGGTGGGTCCTGAAAGGGGAGCCCTCAGACTGAACAGCCCTCCCGACGAAGGTCAGCGGACGAAGCGTGCTTCTTCCCCCCATCTGAATTTTTGGAAAAATCCACGAAAACGTCTAAGGAAAAGGATTAGAGAATCTCCACTCCAGGAAAGTCCCCCATTTTCCGGTCGAAGCTCACCGTCTTCGAACACCCCCAAAGACGCGCCTTGACCGCAATCAGACAATCCGGAAATCCGGCCTCGACGGTCCGAAAAACACCGAGGGCCTCTTCGACAGCCTGGGGAGACTCGAGAGAAAGAGAGCGATTTTCCAAAAGAGCCGCGAGGACGACCCCGATTTCGTCCCGGGAGTGCCGGTCACTGCGATCCAATGTCCAGCACATCTCACACAAGACGATATCCGACACGAAGAACACACCCTCTTTCTCCTCGTGGAGATCGAAAAGGGCCTTGACCCGTAGGGCTTGACCTTCGTGGTCGCGGGTCACGAGACGAACCAGGATGTTCGTGTCGAGGGCGATCAAGTTCGGCGATTCCGCAAATCCACAGCCTCCGCGATCCCCTCGTCCATCTGTTCGATCTCCTGTGCCGCCTGACCCGGACGGAAAAGAAGGCCGAAGAGGCCGTCCGCACCCCGGGAAAGAAGCCTTACCTTAAGGCTCCCGTCCTCCATGAGTGTGAAATCGGGGAATCCGATGATCCTTGTTGATCCTGCATCAAGTCGCAAATGTCACCGCGCGGCCCCGTGGACAAAGAGGAGCGGAGACCATTCGCGACGATCCTTTTATGTGAAAAAAAGGGGCTCCTCGTAAGGGTCGTCAAAACGAAATTTCAGCGCGTGGAGAAATTGAAATCGGTGACGGCTCCCCCGGAGGGCCCGCATCCGGCGAAATAGTAGTAGTTGCAGGAACGATTGAAGGGATTGGCGTTTCCGGTGAAGAAGCCGGGCAGATAAGACTGGACGGGAACCCCCACCTGGCCGAAAGGCACCAGAGGAGGCTGGATGAACTGGTTGATGATGGAGGTCGGCCCCTGGGCGAAGGGAACAAAGTAGGGGATTCCCGCCCCGGCCTGGCTCTGGGGGGCATTCCCCGCGAGCGGAACGAGCTGGAGACCGGGAGCGGGAGGAACGAAGGCCCCTCCCCCTTCCCCCAGAGGCGTCTGGGGAATGAGAATGACCGAAGGAGGAGCGACCGACAGCCCCGTCGGTGAAGGAGGGGCAAAGGAGCCCGACGTCTGCCCGAAGGCTCCCGGAAGGTTGGGCGTTGCCGGAAGAGTGACCGGGGCAAGAGGAGGGCTTCCGATCGGAGGAACCACCACAGCCACGGGTGTGAATTGCGGATGCAGCAAGCGCGGTCCCCCGTGCGGCGAAGGAGCCGGAGTGGTCTGTGGAGGAATCGCCCCGGAAAATCCGGGAAGGGGTCCCAATGAAAGTCCGGAGCGGCCGAACCCCTGCCCTGCCAGGACCAGACACCAGACGACGAGAAGAAGGGCGTCGATGCCCCCCCCGCGCTTCACGGAATTTCCGCCGCATTGAAGGGGTCGGCCCAGTGGAGGGTCTCCTGGGGAGGATCGTTCAGGCGCATGTAGGTCCAGTCGACAGTGTAGGAGCGGTGATGTTCCATGGCCTCGCGTATGTGAGCCCCCCGAAGCCGGGCCCGTGTCGTCTGTGGAGGCTTCTCCATGGCGGAGAGTATCTCCGAATCCCCGGCGATCCGGTCGACGCACCCGGATACGCGAAGAAGATTGTACAGTCCCTTTTTCTCGTGCACATCGTGGTATTGATAGTCGAGCATCGCCAAGGCCGGATCCTCCCACGACCCGTGCCTCCTGTCCCGGTACCTGGAGAGGAGGCGCCACTTGATCACCCAGTCGATCTCGCGCCCGAGAACCTCCTCGTCCCAATGTGCGAGATCGGTCAGGATTTTCTCCCACAGGTCCAGCATATCACGGACAGCCGGCGTCGTCCCCTCCTTGTGGAAGAAATCCCGACAGGCCTCGAGGTAGGCTTCCTGTATCTCGAGCGCCGTGAGCTCCTGGCCGGACTCGAGACGGACCCGGACTGAAAGGGTGGGATCCTCCGAGATCTCCCGAATGGCCCGGATGGGATCCTCAAGCGACATCCGGTCATGAAGCCCCCCACCCTCGATCACCTCCAGAACCAGGGCGGTCGTCCCGACCTTGAGGAAGTCGCTGATCTCGCTCATGTTCGAATCCCCCACAATGATGTGAAGACGGCGATATTTCTGGGGATCGGAGTGGGGTTCGTCGCGTGTGTTGATGATCGGGCGGCTCGAGGTGGTCGAGCACGAGATCTTCTCCCGGATGTGGAGGGAACGGGGGGAGATGACGAAGCGGACGCTTTCGTCGGCCATCCTGACCAGCCCTCCCGCTCCGGACAGGATCTGCCGGGAAACGAAAAAAGGGATCAGGGTCCGGGAGAGGCGCCAGAAAGTGACATTGCGGTCGATCAGATAGTTTTCATGGCAGCCGTACGAATTTCCCGCCGAATCGGTATTGTTCTTGAGGACATAGAGGTGGCCGTCGATTCCTTCGGCCTCGAGCTGGTGGGTGACCGCCTCCACCGCTCGGGACAGGATCTGCTCGCCGGCCTTGTCGTGGATCACCACGTCCCGGACCCGGTCGCATTCCGGGGTGGAGTACTCGGGATGGCTTCCGGTGTCCTGGTAGATCCGGCCCCCATTCGGAAGAAAGGCATCCCGGGACCAGCTGTTCTGCATGATCCCCTGAAACAGGTACTCCAGGGCGCGTTCCGGGGGAAAGATCCGGTCCCCCGTGTTCGTGAACAGGAATCCGTACTCGCTTTCGAGTCCCATGATCCGACGATGCATCGGAGCCTCCGTTCAGCCGGGGATATCGACGATCTCCGACAACTCCTGCCGGGAAAAGCGGCGAAAGGTCCGGCCGGTCGCCGACCGGTCCAAAAGTCCGACCTCCATCTGCTCGGCCGGGAGGGGGGATTCCGAGATTTCCTGGAAGGCGCCACGGACGATCCGAAGTCCTTCCGAAAGGGGCGGGGGCGATTTGACCCTTTCCCGGAGAAGGGCCCCGAGCTGTTCGGCCCGCCCCCCCACCGCCGTCAGGAGCGGCTCGTCGAAGATCGAGCCGTCGTAGGAAATCCGGTAGATCTCGTCGGCACGGCCATCCGTTCCCAGGTCGGCCAGGACGATTTCGACCTCGAGGGGCTTCATCTCCTGGCTGAAGGCCGATCCCAGAAGCTGGGAGTAGGCGTTCGCGAGCGACCGGCCGGTCACGTCCTCCCGGCTGTACATGAACCCCTTGAGATCGGCGTGGCGGATCCCGGCCTTCCGGAGATTCTCGAATTCGCTGTACTTGCCGACTCCCGCGAAGGCCACCCGGTCATAGACCTCCGAGATCTTGTACAGGGTCGCCGACGGATTGTCGGCCGCCAGAAGAATCCCCTCCCGCACCACAAGGACGACCACCGAGCGTCCGCGGGAGATGCCCTTCTTGGCATACTCCGCCTTGTCCTGCATGAGCTGTTCGGGGGATACGTAAAAGGGAAGTGCCGCCATCGGGGGCTATTCCTTTCTCTTGAGCGTGTCGACAAGGTTCCGGTAGTAGCGGGCCACCTCGGTCGGAGGAAGCTCGATCGTTCCCTCCCGGTCCATGGTGAAGACGGAGGGGTAGATCTCCCGGACAAAGTCCGGACCTCCCGTTCCCAGGTCTTCGTCGGCCGCCTCGTAGAGGGCGCGGAGGGCCGCCTCGATGGCCTGGGTGCGCGAGAAGCCCTCTTTCCACAGCATCTTCAGGGCGTTTTTGGCAAAGAGTCCCCCTGATCCGTTTGCGTGATAGGCCTCCTCTTCGTAGCGTCCTCCCGCCGGATCGTACTTGTAGATCCGCCCGGCCCCCCGCCCGAGATCGTATCCGGCGAAGAGCGGGACCACAACCAGACCTTGCATGGCCATGGGAAGGGCCTCCCGAACCATCTGGGCGAGCTTGTTGGCCTTGCCGTCGGTAGTCAGCATCACCCCCTCGAGCTTTTCGTAGTGCTCGATCTCGACCCGGAAGAGGCGGGCCATGTCGATGGCGGGGCCTGCGGCCCCCGCAATTGCAACGCAGGAATAACGGTCCACGGGAATGACCTTCGAGATCGCACGGCTCGAGACCTGGTAGCCCTCCGATGCCTGCCGGTCTCCGGCCATAACGACCCCTTGCGCATATCGGACGGCCAGGACGGTGGTCGCATGGGGAATCCGGTCAAGACCGGGTGACACGGACGAAACAGAGGGCTGATCAAAGTATCCTGTCGCCTTGAGACAGTCGAGGAAGGACGGAGATTCGAAAGGGGCGGCAAAGGCCGCGGGCAAATGATTCTTCACCCTCTACTGCCCGCCTTTCTGGATGAAGGATTTGACGAAGGAGGCGGCGTTTTTCTCAAGAACCTCGTCGATCTTGTCGAGAATGTCGTCCGCTTCCTCCTGGACCTTCTTCGCCCTCTCCTGGGCTCCAGCCGGAACCTCAGACTCGGGGGTCGGATCGCCGGATTCATCCCGCTTGCGTGATTCCTTTTCTTTCTGGCTCATGACATGTCCTCGCTCGATTCATTGGGGGCGCCCTTGGCAAGCAGCCCTTCCAGGAGTTGTTTCGCGCTCTGCGCGCGATCGACGAGCGCTCCCACGCTCTTCTGGGTCCCCCGAAAGGGATCCGAGAGGGGGATCCGCTTGAGAGAGGGGCTTCCGTCATCCACCACGACAGAACTCCAGGCGGCCGCGACAACCTCGTCCGGGAAGCGACGCAGGAGTGATCCCCTGAAGAAGGCCCGGGTGTCCGACGGTGGATGGACAAGAGCGTCTTCGATCTCCATCGGATCGAGGAGGCGCTCCACCTCCCCTCGGGCCTCGAGGAGGCGAAAAAGACCGCTGGAGGAACGGATATCGTGATATTGGAGGTCGAGCATGCGAAGCCTCGAGTCTCCCTCGGAAAGACCGCGCGATGTCCGGTATCGCTCGATCATGCGATGCTTGATGGCCCAGTCGAGCTCCCGGTCGAGACCGGCGGGATCCTTTTGATAGTGCGCCAGTCGCCGAAGGACCACCGACCAGCGTTCCAGCAGGTCCCGGACCTCCGAATCCATACCCTCCCGGGAGAACCACAGACGGACGTTTTCGAGATAGCGCTCGGCGATTCCCAGGACCGTGATCGTCCGCCCTGTTGTGAGGGTCAGGGGCTTCCTGAAGGTGAGGTCGGCCGACACCTGGTGAAAGGCGGCCACGGGATCGGCCAGCACAGGGAAATCAAGAGAAACCCCTGTCCTCTGGCTCTCCTCCAGCACCCAGAGAACGAGAAGGGTCGATCCGATCTTCAGGGCGGTCGCGATCTCGGAGCAGTTCGAGTCTCCCGTGATCACGTGAAGACGTCGATAGGACTCCTTCCGGGAATGGGGTTCGTCCCGGGTATTGATGATTCCCCGCCGGGATGTGGTCGACAGCCCGACAGGAAGCTCGAAGAATTCGGCCCGCTGGGAAAGCTGGAAAGGAACCCCTTCAAGTCCCTTGTCCGATCCGACCTTCCCGGCCCCGCAGAAGACGATCCGGCTCACCAGATGGGCTGTCAGTCCTCCGATGATCCGGTCGAAGGGGAGATCTCGGGAAAGCAGATAGTTCTCGTGGTATCCCCAGGAATTCCCCCACCCGTCCGAGTTGTTTCGGAAGACCCGAAGGCTTCTCCTCCCCGGATCTTCCGCTTCCCAGGCCAGAAGACAGGCCTCGACCAGGCGGTCCCCGGCCCGCTCGAAACGGACGACGTCCCGGAGGCTCGCGCATTCCGGGGCGGAATACTCCGGATGGGCCCCATCGACATAGAGCCTTCCCCCATTATAGAGGGCCCGGTTCGTCCAGCGATTCTCCCGCCGGTCTGGGCGCTCCCGATCTCCTTCCACATGGAAGCCCCGGGCATCAAGAAAAGGATCCTCTTCTTCATAGTCCCAAAGAGCCCCCGATGCGTAGAGGCCCGGAAGCCTGTTCACCAGCTCGTGGGAGATTTCCCCCTGGGAGTCTCCAATCGTTCCGGATCCGAAGGAAATCCCGTATTCGACCTCGGTTCCGACGATTCGGCCGAAGCAGGGCATCCCGAGCCCCTGGGATTTTTCTGAAGACAGGGCATTGTCTTGCGGTTCCGTCACAGGTAATGCCCCACGGGAAGGGTTTCCACTGGTCTCTCCCGGGCTTCCCTCGAAGACAACGTTTTGACGCTCGCGATCCGCTCGTTCTTCCGACCCGCGATTCGGGCCCAGTCGTCAGGGTTTGTGGTGTTGGGAAGGTCCTCGTTTTCCTGGAACTCACGACGGATCGCCTGGGACAGGTCGTCGAAAACGAGTCCCTCGGGACCGGATTTCAACAGGGCCCTCTTGATAGCCGTTTGCTTGGCTCGTGCCACGATCCCCGAGATCATGGCTCCGCTCGAGAAATCCTTGAAGTAAAGCACCTCCTTCTCACCGCTCGCGTAGGAGACCTCAAGAAAACGGTTCTCCTCGCTCTTCTGGTACATCAGCTCCACCGTGCGGTCGATCAGGGCCTCGATCGCCTTCGAGAGGGTGGGGAAACCTTCCGTCAAGGAGGGTGCGAGGGGAACGCTTTCCGTCAGGTAGCGCCGGTAGATCGCACGCGCCTTGCGCTCGTCCGGACGGTCGATGCGGATCTTCACATCGAGCCGTCCCGGGCGGAGGATCGCCGGATCGATAAGATCCTGGCGGTTGGAGGCTCCGATCACGATGACGTTCCGAAGTCGCTCGACCCCGTCGATTTCGGCCAGGAACTGGGGGACAATCGTACTTTCCATGTCGGAGGAGACCCCGGTGCCTCGTGTCCGGAACAGGGAATCCATCTCGTCGAAGAAGACGATGACGGGGTGTCCTTCCCGAGCCTTTTCCCGGGCCCGCGCGAAGACCTCCCGGATCTGGCGCTCCGATTCACCGACATACTTGTTCAGAAGCTCCGGGCCCTTCACGTGCAGAAAGTAGGAACGGGCTTCCCCGCCCCTTTCGGCCATCCGTCGACCGACCGAATTGGCGACGGCCTTTGCGATCAGTGTCTTGCCGCATCCCGGAGGGCCATAGAGCAGGACCCCTTTCGGAGGATCCAGCTGGAAGTGGGCATAGAGTTCCGGATGCAGGAAAGGAAGCTCCACCGCATCCCGGACCATCTCGAGCTCAAGATCGAGCCCTCCGATGTCGTCGAAGGTGACGCCGGGGATCTCCTCGATCACCACCTGGCCCACTTCGCTCTTGGGCATCTTTTCGAGGGCGAAGCCCGACCGGACGTCCACCATCAGCGGATCCCCCACGGAAAGGGCGGTCTCCGCGAGGAGTGGAGACAGGAGAACGACCCGGTCGACGCCGGCCTCCCCCGAGACGAGAATGCGGGAGTCCGCAAGGAGTTCCTTGACCGTCATGATCTCCCCCTGCCGCTCCTGGGGCGCCTTCCCCACCACGTTGAAGGCCTCGTTCAGAAGAACGGCGTCGCCAGGAGACAGGGTCGCAGGATCGAGCGCACGGTCAATATTGACCCGCATCTTGCGACCGGCCACGATGATGTCGATGGAAGGTTCGAGGGCGGCCCCTCGGGCGGAGAGCTCCCCGGCCGCCGGGATATTGGCGGAAAGGACGACGGCATAGCTGTTGGGCGGCGTCGTCAGACGGATCAGTTCGTCCCGGAGAGCCTGGATTTCCTTGCGGGCTTTCTTGAGGGTCTCCTCAAGCTTGCGGTTCATTTCGGCGGAGGAGTCAAGCATTTCCCGCGTTTCGGCGTGGGAGCGCTCAATCTGTTCGAGGAAGGCTATGCGTCTGCGGAGGCGGGAGGTCTCGGATTCGCCGGGGTCATCGATCTCACCGGGGCGCGCTGACGCGGAACGTGGGGGGGTCACCTCCACCCATGGCTCTTCGTTGCCGGCCGAGTCGTGCATCGCTGCTCCTTTCTGCGAGGGTTCCACAGGAATCCGGCGTCCGAAGGGACCGACCAAACGGCCCCCGGACTGCGGGTTCGCATGCGGGTTCGCAGGGGGCGAACAACAGGACTTTCGTCCCCCGAGGACAAAGTATATCACCCGTCAAAAAAGGTGGTCAAACGGAGGGAGACGGCAAGGAGGCCATTCTCCTTGGGAATTCAGGATCACAGAGCTGTTTTCCCTTTAGAGCCGATTATCTTTGTACCCCGCCCATCATCCGGCTATAATCGAATTCTCATGAACGGATTCCCGATCACTGTTTCCGCCGGCTTCCGCCGGAGCGATCCGAAAGGCCTCCTTGAGCGTCGCAAAAGATCTTTTTTCCCCGAAGAATCTCCATATCCTCTCGGAGGAGATTCTTGACACGATCCCCGTCGACGGCCTTCTCTTCGAGGAGTCCCGGAACAGGACCCTGAAAGGACGACTGCTGTTCCTGTCACGCAGGGGCGACAAAGCCGTCCCATGCCTTCAGGGCCGTGATCTCCCCCTCAAGGCGGAGGACCTTCCCCCCCGCCCCCTCCCGGACCTGAAGAGCTTCGGTCCCCGGATCATTTCCCTGTTCGGAACCCATCCCCAGGATCATCCCTATCTCGCGAGGGTCGGGGCCCGGTCGGGAGCTGAGATTCCCCTCTTGTCAGGCAATCGCCTTTCCGGGATGCTGACCCTCTTTTCCTGCAAAGAGACCCGTCTGACAGCGGCCCAGCTCGAACGGATCCGTCACATTGTCGGGAAGCGCTTTCCTCATCTGCCGGAAAAAGGGAACACCCCCCCGGACGGGTCCTCCAGGGACCGCCTCTCTTTCGAAGATGGACTGTCGGCGCTGACCCTGGAATCAATGGCACGACAGGCCGCGATCCATTTCGAAGCCCTCCTTCCCGGGAGCCGGGCCGGAATTGGGCTCTGGGACAAGGAGAGCCCTTCTCCGATACTTTTTCATCTCGCAAGAACCCCTCGGGAGACGAAAAAAAGGGTCGTCGACGCTCTTCTGAAAACGCCCCGTCGGCCCGCAATCCGGAACGCTTCCCGGATCGCGGAGCTCCTGGGATCGCGCCAGGTTTCCCTCCTCCGACGGGCGATTCAGCCCGGGACCGACCTCATTCTCTTCGCCGCCTACGATGCCTCGGACCTCGCAACGTCTCCGGACAAAATCCTTCGGGCCCTTGGTGATGTCTACGACCAGATCGCCCCCGCCTTCCTCGCCATCAAGGCCCGCCAGGAACGCGATCAAATGGCGCGCCGATACCAGGAACTCAGTCTGCTTTACCAGGCCCAGACCGCCGTCCACGGGATGCTTGAGTCCGCAACCAACGAAGAGGCCCTCTTCGCGGAGCTTTGCCGTCTGCTCGTGACACATGGGGGAATCGTGAACACCGCGGTCTATACGCTGAACCCTCGAGAAAACCGTCTCGACCTCCGGTTCGTGACGGACAGAAACCTTCCCGCGACCCTCCTTCCGATGGTTCGGCATTTCTCTCTCGATCCGGATCACAAGGACCGGGAGACCCTGACCATCAAAACCTTTCGTTCCAGGCGTCCCGGAATCCAGAACAATCTCGTGGCCTGGTACCGAAAACGGGGTCAGACCGCCCGGGCGGACTACTACGAACAGCACAACTGGATTTCGGTGGGGGTCTTTCCGATCTTTCGGGGGGGAGAGCCTTACGGGATCCTGGGGGTGGCCACCCACCAGAAGAATTTTTACGACAACAACACGGCCGATCTTCTCCAGCACACGGCGGGCTCCGTCAGCCGGACCCTCGACGCCCTCTCAGCCGAACGGGAGCGGGGAGCCCTCGAAAAGCGTCTGTCCTCACTCATTTCGGCGATTCCCAATGGAGTGGTCTTAAAAGATCCGGAGGGTCGTTGGCTTCTGGCCAATGAACGGGCCAGGGAGCTCTTCGGGTTCGGATCCATCTCTCAATGGATTGGAAAAGCGGACAGGGACATCGGGGAAAATGCCCCCGAACTTGCAGAAACGATCGCCCGTCTTTCGGAGTCCGACGAAAGAGTCTGGGAGGAAGGCCGGCTCCATTCCACCGAAATAGGGATTTTCTCTCCCGGCCAGCCAGAGAAGATCCTGTCGCTTGACAAGATCCCCCTTTACGACGAGGACGGTTCGCGCAGGGCCCTCATTCTGTCGGCAACCGACATCACCGAACAGAAGCGTGCCGAGGAGTTCATCCGCCACATGGCTTTTCACGACAGCCTCACCGACCTCCCGAACCGAAGACTGATGACCGAACGAGCCCAGGAGAGGCTGAGGTCTCGCCCTTCCGGACGAATGATCGGTCTCGGGATTCTCGACCTCGACGGATTCAAGGCGATCAACGACCAGCTTGGCCACCAGGCGGGAGATGCGCTCCTGAAAGAGGTGTCCCGGAGGATCCTGTCGGTTGTCTCCCCTCCCCATATCTTTGCACGCCTCGGGGGAGACGAGTTCGGACTCCTGGTCGATGTCATGGAAAGAGAGGAAGCCGCCGCCCTCTTCGGGAATATTCTGAAGGTCCTTGAAACACCCTTCCTCATCGAGGGCCGCCCGGTCCTGGTCTCCGCAAGCATCGGGGCCGCCTTTGCCCCTCCCGGGTCGACCGACATCAAGCGTCTTCTCCGCCTTGCCGATACCGGGCTCTATGAGGTGAAGAAATCCGGGAAGAAGGGCTGGCGAATCCAGCCCTCTACCCCGGACGATCCCGACGGCCAGGGGTAATCTGTTACTTTTTCCCTTCGATGGCCTCGAGAACCTTCGCCACATGGCCGGCCACCTTCACCGACCGAAAAATCCGGAGGATCTTTCCGTCCGGGCCGATCACGAAGGTGCTTCGGTCGACGCCCAGGCGCTTGACCCCATACATGGTCTTCTCTTTGATGACCCCGTAGGCCTGACAGATCGCTCCGTCGGGATCGGAGAGGAGCGGAAAGGGAAGGCCATACTTCTTCCGGAACTTTTCGTGGCTCGCCACGGAGTCCTTCGACACGCCAAGGACAATGATTCCCCTGTCCATCAGAGTCCGCTCCGAATCCCGGAAGTCGCAGGCCTCGGTGGTGCATCCCGGCGTATCGTCCTTCGGATAGAAATAAAGAACGACCGTCTTTCCGGAAAAATCCGAAAGAGAGACGCGGGGAAGCGCGGCACCCGCAGCTTCCGCTGAGAAATCCGGGGCCCTGTCCCCCTCCGCCAATCCCTTTTCTGTGGTCAAAGAAGCCTCCTTATCGTGTCGTTTGATGAGTTCGGATTCAAGAGAATTGTCTTTGCCTTTGCAGACCGGGCCGGGACATCATCGCCCCGATCCGGGATCCGCGTTCAGAATCACCGGAAGCCCGTTTTTCCCGCTTCCGATGATGACGATCTTCGTATTCGGGCTCTTGGCCAGCTTCTCCGTCGCCTCGATCCCCTTCCAGGTCAGATAGCTTTTGGTCAGATTCTCCTGGACGATCTTCTGGAAGGCCGCAATACCCTGGGCTTCGATCCGCCGCTTCTGGGCCGTCTTCTGCGCCACGTCAAGAACGTATTCCATGCGCTGGTAGTTCTGTTCCTCGGTCAGCTTGCGCTCGATCGCCACCCGGATGATTCGGGGAAGTCGGACGTCCCGGATCAGAAATCCCTCGACGGTGATGGGATAGTTCCGGAGCTTCTCCCGGATGCCCTCGAGAATGAGCCGTTCGATGGTCTCCCGCTGGCTCGAGTAGATCTGGGAGGGCGTGAAGCGTCCCACGATCTTTCTGGCCTCGCTCATGACATAGGGGGCGATCAGGACATGATAGTAGTCCGGACCGACCTTTTCCTGCAAGGTCGGAAGGGCCTTTCCCTGGACCCTGTAAAGGACGGAGGAGTCCATGTCGATGGCCAGACCGTTGACCGACAGGACATGGAGGGAGAGACGGGCTTCCTGAGTCCTGAGGTCGTAAATGTAAAGCTCGTTCCAGGGAGCGATCACCTGGACTCCTTCCCGATAGATCGTCTTCGTATCCGTCCCCTGGCTGATTGTCCACAGGACGGCCGCCTTGCCCGGATCGATGGATTCAATGCAGCCGGGCAAGAGCGAAAGGGCGAGGAGGGACATGCCGGCCACTGCCGCGCGCCCCCTGGCCCTTGTCCGGCTGTCTTCGCAAGAAGGATTTGAGGATGCGAGTCTCGGGATCGTCTCCATGGGACATCTCCTTTTGATGACGAACTTGATTAAGGACCGACCTTGATTAGATTGAGAACCTCTCCGGTCTTGGGGATCTTCCGGGAAAAGAGCCCCAGCTGCTGGGCCCCGGGAAGAGCCACCAGTCGGGACTGGACATCGATCGTCTGTCCCAGGTCGGTATAGGTTCCGACCACCAGGACATCGGCCCCCACCTTCTGTCCGACCTCCAGGAGCCTCCTGGTGTCGAGAAGCCCCTGCTCGATCCCCATCTCGTGAAGCGCTTCATAGACCTGCCCCGGATCGATGAGGAGGATACCCGAGTCAGAAGACAGGCGCTCTCCAATTTTCTGTGAGAGATAGCGGCCGAAGGTCCGGGACGTTCCCGACGGCGTCGTGTAGCGGATCACCGCGACACGGACCTTCTGACCGCCCCGAAGACTGATGTCGTGGAGAAGCTTCTCGATATCGGCGACAATGCCCCCGATGGGAATCCCCCGCTGGGTCGGGATTCCCGGGGCAGGAGGAACGTAAGTCACGGCCGGCGAGGTTTGGCATCCTGCGAAAAAAAGGGGAAGCATGATAAACATACCCGCTAGAAAAAGACGGGCGCCTTGATGTTTCATGGGATGAACCCCTTCCCATCGTGTGACATGATCTTTCGGACCGGCAGAATCCTTTTCAAATCCCTCTTCTATTTTACACCATCGGGCGAGAGGAATCGTCAAGGCCGGGCCGACCTCCGGAAAGGGGCCCCGAGAAGCGGACAACAATCCTATCGGGGAAGGAGGTGGTCCTGGCCTCCCTGGAAGTAGTACCAGAGGGAGAAATTGGGGGTGGTCGCCAGGTACTCGTTGTTGCCGAAAGCGGGAAAGAGGACCCCGAAGGAGGCGGCGAGACGGGGAGTGAGGTTGTACTCGATCGTGGGCTGGACTCCAACAAGATTGAAGGTGGACGGGTGGGTGTTGACCGGAAGACCGTCAATCGAAAAGGGGAGACCCGACAGACCGGCGATCTCCAGAATGAAGCCCAGACCGCTCTTGTCGTCCACCACATCCTCGACACCGAGCCGATACTGAACCAGGTCTCCAAACTGGGAAAAGGCCGGGGCATCCCCGGCCGTGGCGGAGATTGTCCCCGGAACCGACAGGGTGTAGTAAAGGTCTCCGATCAGGCGAAGGGGCTTCACGTTCTTCCGGAGCATGGCAATCCCGGTGAAGGCCGGGGTTCCGAAATGGGTGGAAGGAACAACGTTGATGGGAGGGAGGCCCCCCACGGGGACGGGGGTCCCCAGCCAGGAGGTGGTTGGCAGCGTCACGAGGAAGGCGGTGGTGAAGCTCGGCCGCCCGGTGAAGGGATCCTGGATGATCCATCGGTGCTTGATCCCGAAGGTGAGATCATTCAGGCCTGAGCCGTTCAGCGAGGTCCCGTTCTGGGTCGAAAAGGTGGTGACGACCGAGGGAAGGAAGACCAGTTCGGTGTTCAGGTCGAGCCCATAGAACATGGCGAAGAGGTCAAGGAGCTGGGTCTGGCTATAGCCGGGCGGAAGCCCCGTGATCCCCCCGGAATCGGAGTACTGGGCCTGGGTGAAACGCCCGTACATGAAGAAACGGACGTTGAACTCCCCCTCCGGAAGGGTGTCGGCCTGGGGCATGAGATCCGGTCCGGATGTGAGCGGGTTCCAGGAGTGACGGTAGGCGGCAAGGGCGTCCGGCCCGTTGAGGGAGAGCGGGTGATGCTGGGCCGGGATCAGTGGCTGCGACGTCCCACGGGACTCCGAATTTCTGGAAGGAAGGGTGGGTGGGGTCTTCGTCTGAGGGGTTGGCGCGGAAGGAGGCGACGACGGCACGGAGGTCGGGACAGCCGGCCCGTTCGTTGCGCTTTGGGCCATAGAAGAGGAGAAAACGAAAAGCCAGACGATCATCCCGCACCCAAAAACCTTTTTCACCACACGATTTCCTCTTCACACTAAGGAACATTGGACTTTCCCCCTCTGTTCCGGCTCGACAGATTGCTGATAGACGTCTTGGTCGGGCATTGACTCTCATCATGGAGCCCCAAAAGACCCACTCTTGTTCGGCCATTATTTCATAATGTGAGAGAGGACGTCATGATCGAAATCATATCATCCTGGAAATAAGCCACCTTCAGGCACACTCTCTCAGGCTTCTTGCCTCGTCGCATCGACGAAGAACATCGTCACGTGTACGCAATGAAGGATGAAATTCTGCGGATCGACCAATGCCGTTATCACTATTGAGCCAAATAGCCGATTCATGGCATCCAGAAAACGGCATTTGTTGAAAAAATGCCTTGAGACTTCGTCCTTCCCGGGGTTGGCAAGGCGTATCCCGGGGTTGGACAAACAGAATCCATGAAACGCCTTTAGGCTCTCCGGTTCGCTTACATCCGGACTTCCGATCTTGAGATAAAACCACATCAGTCCAGGGGCAAATGGCTCGGCTCTGTTGGGACCGGCATCAGGCTCCAACGCAAGAAACGGGACTCCGACGCCCCTCGCCTCTTGGGCATCCATTCCCAAATCCTCCAGCAGGCCCCCAAGGGCTCGAGCGGACCGAGGGTCAGTTTTCTGATACAGGCGGGACAGCTTCCGTTTGGAGCCATGGCGATCCGGAAAACATGGGGACGCAATCCGTGCTCCATCGCCTCTCCTGCGGGGACTCTGAGAACGCGATCTCAAATGCGGCTTGACATCCTCCCCTTCCTCTCGCTTCGCTCGCCGCGAAAGCGGAAAGGGAGGGGATTCCTTCCTGCCATCTCCCCGGCTCTTCACGGGGATGGATCGGGAGCCTGAATGGTCAGGCCACCGACT
>JAKADN010000020.1 GCA_021820445.1 Nitrospirota bacterium
CTTCACTCTCCTGGTCCGGATCAGCCGAAAGAGGATCCTGTGAAGGCGCTCGTCCTCCGCATCCTGAGGCTGGCCCAGAAGGAGTTCCTGGCCCTTCTCCGGGACAAGAAGTCCCGCATGGTCCTGATCGTCCCTCCCCTCGTCCAGCTGATCGTCTTCAGCTATGCGGCGACCTTCGATTTAAACCACATCTCCTACGCCGTCTGGAACGAGGACCCGGGGCTCTATTCCCGCCAGGTCCTGGCACGTTTTGCCGGATCCCCCAACTTTCAGCTTCTGAAAGCGGTCAACTCCGAGGGTGAGGTCCGCTCCCTGATCGACAACCGGAAGGTTCTCCTGGTCCTGCACATCCGGAGCACCTTCAGCCGGGACCTTCTGGCGGGGCGTCCGGGAACGGTCGAAGCCCTGGTGGACGGACGCCAGAGCAACACGGCCATGATCCTCATGGGGTACGTGCAAACCATCGTCCTGGACTACAGCAACGACTTTGTCGCCCAGAACGGCCTGACCCCGCCCATCGCTCCCCTTTCGATCCGGGCCTGGTACAATCCCAACCTCAAGAGCCGGTGGTTCATCGTGCCGGGGATCGTGGGTCTTCTGACCCTCGTCGTCTCCCTTCTCGTCACGGCCCTCTCGGTGGCCCGAGAGCGCGAGGACGGGACCTTCGACCAACTCCTGGTGACTCCGCTTCGCCCCTTCGACATCATCATGGGAAAGATCATTCCCGGGTTCGTCATCGGCTTTGCCGAGTCCACAGCCATCGTCCTGGTGGCGGTCTTTCTCTTCCATGTTCCTCTGCGAGGAACCCTGCTGGCCCTCTACCTGGGAATCTTCCTCTTTACACTTTCGGGCCTTGGGGTCGGACTCATGATCTCTTCGCTGGTCGCGACCCAGCAGCAGGGTCTCCTGGGGGCCTTTCTCTTTCTGGTCCCCTCCATCATCCTCTCGGGGTTTGCGACCCCCATCGCCAACATGCCGCAATTCATCCAGGACATGACACTCATCAATCCCCTGCGTTATTTCCTCGTGATCCTGCGTGAGGTTTTCCTTCAGGGAGCCGGCGTCCGGATCCTCCTCCCGGAATACGGGGCCCTGGCTGCGATCGGGATCGGATCCCTTTTGATGGCAGGGCACTTCTTCCGCAAACGGATCGGGTAAGGGTTCCGGAAGGTTCCGCGCCCAGCCGCTCAAGAATTCGAAAAACATTCCGAAAAGAAGGATAACTTCCGGCTCCCTTTCAGAAGTTTTTACAAATCAAAAAATTCTGCTATTGTTTTTTGTAACCGGATGGAAGTTACCAAAAGGCGTGGAAATCACCGGGAACGAGGATTCTCACAACAGGAGGGAGACCCCATGAAAGGCCTTGAGAGGCAAGAAACGGAAATCTCCGGAAAAGCATCAAAACGCATCGGGAGGGCGGCGGCGCCCTTCCTTCTGGCGGTCCTCTTCGCGACCTCAGCCTGCGGGGGAGGCGGAAGCACGGGAACGGGAGGGGGCGTGACAGGATCCACCTCCACGGCGGTCAAGTCGGTCGCATCCACCGTCAACCAGTCCATGAACTCGGGGTCGTCCTCCGGGACGGCCGTGACCTCGACTTCCGCACCTCAGCCCTTCAACCTGACGGCCTTCGTCCGGTCCCAGATCCTGCTCGCGAAGCAGAACGGCTCCGGGCCCGTCTCCCGGATCTCCGGACCGGCCCTCCCGCTTCTCGCGCGGAGCTTCGCGCTCCTCGATCCCGCCGAGATCCGATCGTTTTCATCCAATACGATTAACCTTCCCTGCTCCAGCGGAAGTGGAACCATGACCTTTACGCTTTCTGGAAGCAGCATGACCTCATCGACCATGTCCTACTCCAACTGCACCATGGGCGGGACGACGATGAACGGCACCATGACGATGTCCTATTCGGGGACCACGACTCTTACAGGATGTGGAACCACATCTTATATGCCAGGGCCTATTACCGTCACCATCACTTACGGCACCAGTTTCACCATAACGACCAGCGTGTCGACATCGACCCTGAGCGGCTCCCAAGCGTTTTCGAATACCGAAACATGCAATTCCGGCACCGTTACCTTGAAATCCGTTCAATCCATACCCTCGGGATCGAACTTCACGATCACGACCTCCAACGGGACCATCACCCTCTCGAATATGTCCCAGACCATGATCATGATCTTGGGTTCGAACGGGGGACCCCCGTCGTCGTTTCAGACTTACGGAACCTTGTCAATGACCAATACGGCCCTTGCCGGCACCCCCTTCTCCGGAACCCTCACCATCGCGATCGGAACTTCGACCTCCCCCTGGATGATGGACATGGCGGGCACGCCCCCCTATCCGACCTCAGGGAGCATCACCGTCACCGATCCGTCGACCGGAAACAGCATCACCATCACGGCCGAGCCGAACCAGCAGGTCCAGGTCGTCCAGGTCGTGAACGGAACGACGACCACCACCACGGAGTCCTGGAGCAGTTTTGTCTGACGTTCTCCCCCTCCCCCGGCTGGAGCCCTTGTCCGTGCAGGACCAGGAAGCCCCGGCCGGGGCCTTTCTCCGAACCGCCCGATCATTTGCCCCCCCGCCCGCCTTTCGTGCATCAGTCCGTACTTTCTCTTTCCTTCTCCTCTTCCTCGCGGGAAGCTGCCATCCGGATCGGGATTCTTCTTTAACGAACCGCATCCCCGTCACGGTCGGGGGGGTGATGGAAGGGAAATCCCTCTCTCCGGCCAACATCAATCTGCCCACCGTTTCGGCCAGAATCTGTCTTCGAGATGTTCTCGAACGCTGTTTCACAGTCCGGAAGCTGCTCCTCGATACCGGATCTTCCGGACTCCGGATTTTCCCGTCGGCCATCCCGCCCGGCGTGGCTCCTTCGACCGTCCTTCCCCAAACCGCGAATCGGACCTCCCTTTGGGAGTGTCTTCCGTTCGGGACCGCGCATCTGTGGGGACGGGTCGTCCCGGCCGACGTCACGCTCGGAACCGGGAGAGCGATCCGCGACCTTCCGGTCCAGTTCGCGGAAAAGTCCTCCTTTGCTCCTCCGCCTCCCTGCGGAAGGGGGACGGAAGGAGAGAGACCATCGATCTCGGGTATCGACGGCATCCTGGGGGTCTCTCCCGTCCGCTTCGACGGCGGGATATATTTCAAATGCTCCGATCACGGATGCCGCCCCGACGCCCCTTCGCCGCGCGAGGCGATCGTCAATCCCGTCATGCGCGAGGAAAAGGACAACAACGGCATCGTCCTGAGGTTCCCCAAAATCCCGAAAAATGGAAGAGGGCCAATCATAGGCGAACTTCTCCTCGGGGTCGGAACCGCGCGGGACAATCGGCTTCCCCAGGGGGTCCGTTTTTTTTCCATGGACGGGAACGGATTCTTTCGGGCGAAAACGGGACGTTCCTCCCGGCTCTTCTACGGCCGGCTCGATACGGGAACGACTGCCCTTGTCCTCCCCGACCAGAAGATTCCCGCCTGTTCTCCTCCCCTGTCCCATCTCGCCTGCCCCGACAGGGAAACCTTCGTCTCCGTTTTCATTCCGGACACTCGGAGCCGCCAAAGAAGATTCCCCATTCTAGTCGGCAATGCCGAGACGCGTCTTAGGGAACACCGGTCAGTGGCGGGCGACATCTTGTATTTTTCGCCGGAAACCTCTTCCCCTCCTTTCATTCTTGGAATGCCGTTCTTCTTCGGAAAAAATCTATTTATCCTCTATCCGCCGACTTCATCAAACAAAGGAAGCAAATTTGCGTGCAGGTGCTGAAAATACACTGACACATCCACATGTGGGGAGAAAACTCCCGAAAAATCGAGGGGATTGAACTTCGAGAGGAAACACACCCATCAGCGTGGGTAAGACCTTGTCTGGGGACTAGGCCGGAGTGCAACTCGCCAGCATCATGCAAAAAAAAATGAGCAAACAGAAACCCAGTCCGATTCGGGCTCGTTTCCTTTCGTCCTCCCGTTTTCCCTTGAAGCAGAAGTTTGAACTCCCACTCTCTTCGAGCCACATACGACCGTCCGGTAACACTGAGGATTGACAGCTTCAAGCCCGGCCCCTGTCGTTCTGCGATCCTATTGCCGTATTCCCGACGATTTTCTCCCTGCCCCTCAGAAATTGAACCCGGCCGTCAGGGGAACGGACCACAGGGCATTCTGCCCGTATCCCCCCGAAATCCCTCCGGCCAGGGCCTGGGGCATGTAGGCCACTTTTGCCTCGAGAAAGACCCAGCTCAGGTTGAGGCCCAGCCCCGCGTCCGCGTAGGTTGTCCAGGAGCTGGCGGTGGTCTTTCCGAAGAAGCCCTGGCCCGGCATGTTCGCCTCGAAGGCTCCCCCCAGGTCGACGACGGCGTAGAGATAGTATTCCGCGTTTCCGAGGAGCTTCGCCTCGATCCCTCCCGTGAATGCGGAGGACTGGGTCGATCCGCCCCCATAGGTGGAAGGCGTCGTGAAGAGGTCGGTCTGGGCCATCGCCCGAACGGCCCAGACGTCGCTGAACCAGTAGGCGACCCCCACGCCACCCCCGTAGCCGTTGTCGTTGAAGAACTTGTTCCAAGCCGGCGAGATGGTGCCGGAAGGTTCATTCGACACCACCGCTCCCGAATTCGGGGAGACGAGGTCGTAGTTCCCGTAGATCATGAAGTCCCACACTCCCGGACCGGAACTCGCGGCCCGGACGGCGTCGGGAAAAGCAAGACCAGCCGCCAGAAGAATCGCGGCAAGGAAGATTACTCCCGACCGGCCTGCTCGACTAAGATAAGCAACATTTGCCTTCGCATCCATCTCACATCCTCCAAAGATTGATCGCGCCCGACAATCACCTGTCTTCGGAAGTCTCTTCGGAGACAGTCAAACAAGAGTTTAGCAGGAATAAAAATTGGCTATGTCTCCTATCCGTGTTGCAAGCCTCATGATCAGATGCAGACCTGATTCAGGAGGTAATTCCCGTGAAGAAATCCGCATTCCAACGATCTTTTCGAGCTATTGACTCTATGACATCGGCGCAGAGACATGAGTCTTTCGGTTGCGATCGAGCGTCGGAACAAGAAAGACTTGGTGGCCGAGGTCGCCTCGTTGGTGGGAACCCCCACCGCGCTTCCGGTGCCGGGGGGATGCCAACGCACCTTCAATGCGTTGACGAAGATTCTTCTTGCAGATCTTCACCACAAGGACCCCTGGATGTATTTCCTGGAGAAATTCAGCGAAGGGGAGTCGGTCCGGAAGGCGGCCTGGAGGTGCGGGAACAACACGAAAGCCGCCTTTTTGTGGAGGCACCGATTTCTGGTCTTGCCCGCCTGTTTGAAGGCTCGGAAGGAAAGCGGCATCGTCGAAAACGACGAGACCTGGTTTCTGAGATCCTACAAGGGGCAACGGGGCGGAATTCCGAGACGGGCCCGAAAACGGGGCGCCGGGCCGCAAGGCGGGGGCTCTTCCGGGAACAGGTTCCCGTCCTGGTCGTGCGGGATCGTTCGGGAGCGACTTCCGACGCGATTCCGAAGGACAACCATCGGGAGATCGAAGCGGTGCTTGGACCCCTCCTGGCCCGGGATGCAGTCCTTTGCTCGGACGGGGGAGGAAAAGGCCCCATCGCCGTGGCAACCCGTAAGAGGAGCGTGGCCCATCGGGCGGTGAATCTCTCAGCAATGGGGGTCAGGGTCTTTGCAGGTGCACTACCACATCCAGCAGCTTCCGCCTACCATTCGCGGCTGAAAGATTGGATGAGACGATTCCACGGGGTGTCCACCAAATACCTGGACCACTACTTGGGATGGCGTCGCATGATCGAGGCATTTGGAGAGCATCTCAACTCCACTCTGTGGTTGACTTTATCCATTGGTCGCCATGAACTACAACACGATTTGGAAACATAGCCTTTTTCTTTCCCATTAGACTTTTTCCTTTTTCTTTGCAGTCTTTTTGGGCTTAGTGGACCTAGAAGATTGGGGGGGGACCTCCTTAACTTCGGGGAACGTCTCGATTTCGGGAGCCTCCGCAAGAGCCTTGCCGGAGAGAGTAGGAAGATAAAATGGTGGGAAAGGGCTGGTTCGATAGGTGACAAGAAGAATGAACTCCCTGGAAGCGCTGTAAAGCATAGCTCCCCCGGTCACCTTAACGATTGACGCCCGCTGCTCTTCCGGCACCCCTTCGTCGACGGTAAACAATCCGATGATTCCGAAGGAGCCTCGGATCGGAATTGATTCCTTATCGGGATGGGGAACCATGATCCTCATTCTCAACATGAATTTGAGAGGATCCTCTCTGTTTTCAAGAACGGAAGACCATACCCCAACACTAAAAGGAGTCGGTGACTCCGACGGTTTTATATCGGGATTGAGTCGTGTATGCACTTCATCGTAGTAATGAAGCTCAAGCCGCAAGGGGGGGTGATTCATTCTCGGGCCTTTCGTTCTTATTTATACAGATTGGACTCACAGGGATGGCATCGGCCCAAGAAATCAATGTATCCGTACCTTGAATGTGTCTTGTTGTCGCGTACTCCAAGGCAGCAATCTCAAACGAGGTTCCTCCGAACAGTGCCGAAAGATTACCCCAAGCCTCAATTGGCAAATGGGTTGGTGTTGAATAAATGGAAGAAGAAATTTCCGGCTTTTTGGCGATGTGAATATCTACACCCAATTTTTTGAGAAGGGCGATCAATCGCTCCAGCGAAAACCCCTTCAGGTTTCCGCGGACAATTGCAGACACTTTTGGTTGGTCGATCCCCATGATTTTAGCGGCTTCCCTTTGGGTCAGTTCCCGGTTGGCGATCTCCTTGAAGATCTCATGGGCAATGTTTGCCTTCTCCATCCTATCTTCGGCATCCGGAAGTCCGAAATCCCGAAAAACATTTCCGGAGCTTTTCTCGAATGCCATTTCTTCCTCGTCGTGTCTCATCGATTTTTTTCCTTTTTCTTAGACTCAATCTGCTTCAATCTTTGTTTGATCAGATCGATTTCCTTCTTCGGAGTTTTGATACCGGTTTTCGATTTCTTCTGAAAAATATGCAGAACATAAATGGCATCTGTAAATCGTGTCGTGTAGATAGCCCGATAGGTGTTCGTGTCAAAAGGAACACCGACCTCCAAAACCGAAGCTCCATGAAATCCTTGTAGGGGTTTGGCGACTGGATGCTTGCTTCCTTTTTGGGCAAAGATAAAAGCTTGAAGAACAATTTCCTGGACCTTTTCCGGAAAATCTTCCAATGTCTTCCGGCACCCAGGGCCCCAGTACAAATCTTTGTCATTGTTATCATTCAAATCGGCCACCGCATATTATGCCATTTCTGGCATCTTTAAAAAAGAGAGAATGAAGAAAGTCGAAAATTTAGGCCGATCATTTCCTAGCACCCATGAAGAATATGGGAAATTTTCTCTCTTCTCAAGGACTTCTTTTCTCTGGGGGATGATGAAACGATTAATCCCCGATTCTCCATGCAAAGGCTCACAATCCTCACAATCCCAGTCTCCGTTCCAGAAAGGGCAGTTCCCGCTCTTTCTTCCGCGTGAACTGTCTCGGCGATGTGGCTATCCCAGTAATGTCGACAGGCTGTTTCGGGGTCCATCTGGTTCGCCGTCCGCAGCGTCGCATCCAAGTCGGATCCGACCACGTGGCCAGTATGGAGGACACAAGGGTTAAGCCGAACGAAAAGGCCGATCAGGCGGTGTCGAACAGGGAATACTTGCGATTCTTGCCGCGCTTCCGCCCGTCCGGAAGAGACCGGAAAGCCGCCGTAATCTGATCGACAAGTCCTTGGGCCTTGCTGGAAATGCCATTCAACGTGGAGTTCGGAATTCGGAATGTC
Organism: Nitrospirota bacterium; assembly: GCA_021820445.1. Taxonomy (GTDB): domain Bacteria; phylum Nitrospirota; class Leptospirillia; order Leptospirillales; family Leptospirillaceae; genus UBA4572. Next base: position 7,805 of record JAKADN010000020.1, read on the forward strand.
TCCATGTCCTAAGAATATCTGAAAACACGCGATGGATTCAGTGTTTTTATGTGTACCCATAAGTTAATTTGTAAAATAAGATTTCAAATTTTGAATCGTCGAAAAAATCAGGGAGGGAAAGGCTCACAGTCCAAAGAGCATGCTATATTTATTTGAAGAAAAGTCCTTGCCTTCCAGACCGGAGAAAACTCTCATGGGCTCTGTCCGACATGAAAAGATCCATCGCGGGAACGAACCGCCTCCCGCCTTGCGCCACTGGATCTCGTCGGGGATCCTTCGAGAGAACCTCGCAGAATTTCTCTCCGGTCTTTCCCTTCACACGACAGAAGGACTTCCTGGCAAAAAGGAGAAAGGATCCCCCGACGAATGGGATCCTTTCCTCGACGGGGTCTTAAGGGGAACGCTTTCCTACTGCGGGCCCCTCCCGGAAAATCTCTCTCCCTTCGACCGGAAGGTCCTGGAAGAGACCCGGAAGATTTCCTTCGGGGAAACGATGACTTACGGGGAATTGGCAAAAAGGATCGGAAAGCCCCGGGCGGCAAGGGCGGTGGGCGGGTCCCTCGGAAGAAACCCCCTCCCCCTTCTGATTCCCTGCCACCGGGTGGTGGGTCGGGGAGGAGTGCTGACGGGTTATTCGCAGGGAATCGCGATCAAGGAAGCTCTGCTGGCCTGGGAGAGGAGGGCGATCGCTCCCTGACCACCCGCGTGCCGGAGAGGCAGTCGTGGAGGGCGAGCCGCCGGTCGTTGGCCAGGGCAGCCACGAAGCCGAGCCCCAGAGACAAAAAGGAGAAGCTGAAGAGAAGGGTCCGCTCCAGGGCCTTCCGGACCCCGATCCGGATCCGGCTCCCGTCCTCCGTCTCCCGGATGACGGTGAGCCCAAAGACCGACTGGCCTGGGGTTTCGGAGGAGAGGGCCCAGAAGAGGAAAAAATAGAGAAAGAGTCCTGTCAGAACGGACAGGGGATGGAGGGAGGACCGGGCCCACTGCCGGAGCGGATCGAAGGGATCGTCCGGTTCGGTTCCGGCCAGGATTTCCCGTCGAAGAAGGGCAAGCCCCGCCTCCGACAGAAAAAGCCCCGAAAAGAGATCGAGCCAGAAGGCCAGGATCCGCCGACCGATCATTCGGTCCTCCTTTTTTCGGGGTCCGTCCACAGGGACAGAACCCCCGCCACGACGACGGGAGCCAGACGACCGGGAAGAATCCGACTTCCGAGGCTCGCGCGGCGCCCGTTTTTGGTTGTTTCGAACGTCCGGAACAGCGCCCGTTCCCGCTCCGACCATCCCCCCTCCGGCCCCGTGACGGCAAGAAGCGAAGGACTTTTCTCCGCGGCCTCCAGCGCCTCCTGAAACGACCCCGCGGCCGGATCCTCGTCAAAGAAGAGCACGAAGGCTCCTTCCCGGCTCTCAAGGAGCCCGGAGAGGGTATTTGGGGGAAGGAGACGCATCCGGTCCGGCCGTCCCGCAAGCTGGCTCGCCTCCCGGACCTTGGCCTCGAAGCGGAGTCGCTTTCGTTCGAACTGGTCGAGCGACCAGCGGGCCTGGGAGCGGTCGGCCGACAGCGGAACCAGTCGCCGGACTCCGAGACAGGCGGCCGGCTCGATCAGATCCTCGTAGGATTCCCCCTTGAGGAGCCCCACGGCCAGATCGAAGGGTCGGCCCCCCCGAGACTCCTCCGCTTCCGGGAGACTCTCGGAAGCGAGAAGGATCCGAAGAGGCGAGAGAGCGGCAACCGTGCCGCGGAACTGGAGATCCGGACGATCCGGATCGACAAAGCGGAAGACGTCCCCCGGCTTCGCCCGGAGACTTTTTTCGAGGTGGCGGGACAGGGTCGGCCCCGGCTCAAGAACCCGCCCTTCGGGACTTTCCGCGACCCGATCCTCTTCCCCGATCCAGAAGAGGGCCGGACCGCTCATCGCCCCTTCCCGAAAAGGAACGAAGCAGACTCACTCAAAGATCGACTTGACCTTGGAAAAAAGCCCGCCGTCTCCCCCTGCCTGGCCGGCTGTGGCTTCGCCCGAGACTTCGGAGTAGCGTTCGAGCGCCTCCCGCTGCTCCCGGGTGAGTCGGGTGGGGATCTCGACGTTGAAGCGGATGACCAGATCTCCCAGCCCCCGGCTCTGGGGGTTGGCGATTCCCTTGCCCCGGACCCTCCGGACCGTCCCCGGCTGGGTTCCCGGATCGACCTTCATCTGGTAGGGAGCCCCGAGGGTCGGAACCTCGAGGGTCGTTCCGAAGATGGCCTGGGTCAGGGTCAGATTCTTGTCGATGACCAGATCGTCTCCTTCCCGCGTAAAGACGCTGTGCGGACGGACGACCACATCGAGATAGAGATCTCCCGGGGGACCTCCGCCGATCCCGGCATGGCCCTCCCCCGCGATTCGGACCCGCATTCCCGTCTGCACCCCCGCCGGTATGGAGCGGGTGATCGTCCGGTCGACGGAGATGCGGCCCTTTCCGGAGCAGTTGGGACAGATCTCGGTGATCACGCGCCCCTCGCCCCCGCAGGTTCCGCAGGTCTTCTGGACATGGAAGAACCCTTGCTGGATCCGGACGAAGCCTGTGCCGCGGCAGGCGGAGCAGACCGTCACCGACTTCCCGTTCTTCGAGCCGTTCCCCGAACAGGGAGAGCAGCTCTCCCAGCGGGCCAGCTTGATGGAGATCTCCTTGCCGAGAGCGGCATCCTCGAAGGACATCTCGACCTGGCGGAGGATGTGTTCCCCCTGCTGGCGCCCTCCCGACTGCCCCCCTCCGAAAAACTCGTTCAGGACCTCGGAGAAGACATCTCCGAAATTCCCCCCGCCGCCACGTGCGAAGCCGCCGTCGAAGCCCTCGAAGAAGCCGGAGCCCCCGCCCGAATCGTAGACCTGCCGCTTCTGGGGATCCCCCAGGACCTCGTAGGCCTCGTTGATCAGCTTGAACTGGGCTTCGGCCGCCTTGTCGCCGGGATTCCTGTCCGGATGGTACTGCATGGCCAGTTTCCGGTAGGCCTTCTTGATCTCGTCTGCCGAAGCGTTCCGGGGAACCCCCAGCACGCCGTAAAAGTCCTTCGATGCCAACGGAACGTCCTTCCCGTCTTAAAAATATCCGGTTGAAAAATCAGGGCGGAGAGGGAACGTCCCTTTCCGCCCGGGTCTGGTCTCAGGAGGGGTTCTTTTTCACGTCCTCGTACTCGGCGTCGACCACATTCTCTCCGGAAGGGCCCGCTCCCGCTCCGGGATTTTCCCCGCCGGGGGTACCGGCCGCACCGGAGCCGGCCGCCTGCGCATTCTTGTAGACGAGGTCGGCGAGCTTGTGGGACTCCTTCTCGAGGGTCGAAAGAGCCTCCTTGAGCTCCTCGATGCTTTCCGAGGTCAGCTTTCCGCGGGCCGCCTCGAGCGCCTCCCGGAACTGGCCCCGCTCCACGTCCGAGATCTTCTCCGAGATTTCGCCCAACGATTTCTCCATGGAGTAGATCATGGTCTCGAGATTGTTCCGTGTCTCAATCTTCTCCCGCCGCTTGTGATCTTCGGCGGCATGGGCCTCTGCCTCGCGGATCAGGCGATCCACTTCTTCCTTGGAAAGACCGCCCTGGGCCGTAATGCGGATCGACTGCTCCTTGCCGGTCCCCTTGTCCTTGGCGCTCACATGGACGATTCCATTGGAATCGATGTCGAAGGTCACCTCGACCTGGGGAACGCCCCGGGGGGCGGAAGGGATGCCCGTAAGGTCGAACTCGCCCAGAAGCTTGTTGTCGGCGGCCATTTCGCGCTCCCCCTGGAAGACCTTGATCGTCACCGAATTCTGGTTGTCGGCGGCGGTGGTGAAGACCTGGCTCCGCTTGGCGGGGATGGTGGTGTTCCGCTCGATCAGCTTGGTGAAGACCCCTCCCAGCGTTTCGAGACCCAGGGAGAGGGGCGTCACATCCAGAAGGAGCACGTCCTTCACATCCCCCTTGAGGACCGCGCCCTGGATGGCGGCGCCGATGGCCACCACCTCGTCCGGGTTCACCCCCTTGTGGGGCTCCTTCCCGAAGAACTTCTTGACCGTCTCCTGGACCTTGGGCATGCGGGTCTGACCGCCGACCAGGACCACCTCGTCGATGTTGGAGGCTGTGAGTCCGGCGTCCGAGAGCGCCTTCTTCACCGGATCGAGCGAATGGGTCACCAATCCGTCCGTCAGCTGCTCGAGCTTGGATCGGGAGATCTTCATGACGAGGTGCTTGGGCCCGGAGGCGTCGGCGGTGATGAAGGGGAGGTTCACCTCCGTCTCCATGACGGTGGAGAGCTCGATCTTGGCTTTTTCTGCCGCCTCCTTCAGACGCTGGAGGGCCATCTTGTCCTTCTTGAGATCGATCCCGGACTCCTGAAGATAGGAGGCCACGATGAAGTCGATGAGAGCGGTGTCGAAGTCGTCGCCGCCCAGGTAGGTGTCCCCGTTGGTCGACTTCACTTCGAAGACCCCTTCGCCGATTTCGAGGATCGAGATGTCGAAGGTACCCCCGCCGAGGTCGTAGACGGCGATCTTCTCTTCCTTCTTGCTGTCGAGGCCGTAGGCCAGGGAGGCCGCCGTCGGCTCGTTGATGATCCGGAGGACGTTCAGCCCCGCGATGGCGCCGGCATTCTTGGTGTCCTGTCTCTGGGCATCGTTGAAATAGGCCGGGACGGTAATGACGGCATCGGTCACCTTTTCTCCCAGGTAGTCTTCGGCCGCCTGCTTGAGCTTCATGAGGATCTTGGCGGAGATTTCGGCCGGAGAATACTGTTTGCCACGGATCTCGACATAGGCATCGCCGTTGGGACCGGAAACCACCTTGTACGGAAGGCGCTTCATGGCGTGGACGACCTCATCTGCGTTGTATTTGCGCCCGATCAGCCGCTTCACGGAATAGATGGTGTTCTCGGGATTGGTGATCGCCTGGCGCTTCGCCACCTGGCCGACAAGGATCTCTCCCTTGTCGGTAAAGGCCACCACCGACGGGGTGATCCGGGACCCTTCCTGGTTCGGGATCACCACCGGTTCGCCCCCTTCCATGATGCACACTACGGAGTTCGTCGTTCCCAGGTCGATCCCGATGATCTTGCTCATAGATGTATTCCTTTCGCGATAGAATGATATGTAATTCTGGCAGGCACTGGCCCCTGCCGTCTGCATTTCGTTGATCGGTTTTTCAGGCGCTCTTACCCTTCGAGACCGTCACCATGGACGGACGAACGAGCCTGTTGTGGATCCGGTACCCCTCCTGATAGACGTCGGCGACGACACCTTCCGGGATGGAATCGCTTTCAGTATACCCGACGGCCTCGTGGATTTCGGGATCGAACGGGACTCCCGCGGCGGGAACCCGTGTCACATGATTTTTTTCCAGAAGCTCAAGAAACTGCTTGTGGGTCAGGCGGATCCCTTCGACGAGAGCCTTGTACTCGGCGTTTTGTTCCATATCCCTGGACTCCACATGCTGCAAGGCACGGTCAAGATTGTCGAGGACTGGAAGAAAGGCTTTCAGAAGGGATTCGTTGGCGAACTTCCGGGCCTCTTCGAGATCCCGGGCCGTCCGTTTCCTGTTGTTGTCGAAATCCGCCAGGAGCCGGATGTACTTGTCCTTCCACTCCGCGGCTTCCCGTGCCTCCGGCGAAGCGTCCTCCGATTGACCCGGAGCCCCCGCCGTCCCAGCTTTCGGTCCTTCCTGATCCGACGGGTCGATCACGGCCTCAAAATCTTCCTGCATCAAAGAGATCCTTTCCATTCTGCCGACCCTGCCATTCCCGACGGATCGGCTCATTCTTCGGCAAAGCCGACCAACCAGTCATTGAGACGTCCCGACAGCCGGGACATCAGGGGAATCACCTGCCCATAGTCCATCCGCACGGGTCCGACCACCCCGATGGTCCCATACCAGGCCCCCGATCGAACGAGGGGAACGGAGACGAGGGCGCATACCTCGAGCCCCGGAAGCTCGTTCTCGGAACCGATCGAAACGGAAAGCCCCTGCCCATCATGGCGCTTTCTCAGAAGCCCGAAGAGGGACACCTGCTCCTCGAAGGCATGGAAGACCGATTCGAGATCGCCGGACCTGGCAAACTCGGGATCCCGAACAAAGCGAGAGGCGCCGAAGAGCTTGACATCGGGAGTCCCCCCCAGCCGCTCCAGCTCCCGGACAACGGCGTCCCATGCCGTCGACAGTCCCTCCATTTCAGACAGGAGGGCATCACGAAACTCCGAGAGCGTCCGGAACCGTCCAACCCTGTTCAATTTGGCGACGATCTTCCGGAACTCGGGCCATCCGATCCCCTCCGGATAGACGAAGGTTTTCTTCAGGAGGTGCCCCGTCTCCAGAATGACCACCAGGAGGGCCTGGCGACCAGAAAGGGGAACGGACTCGACGCCGACGACCCGGACATCCCCGAGGGTCCCGGTCTCCACAAGAAAAACGGCATAGCCGGAGGTGCGGCCGACCTCTTCGACAACCTTCGAAAGGACTTCGCTGAAATCGGACAGGGAGGATTCGGAGAGAAGAAGGTCGATCCCCCGTGCGAGATCACTCCACTCCTCGAATTCCGTCTTTTCGAAGTCCGAATGGTCAACGAAATACCGGAACCCCTTTTCCGTCGGCACGCGACCCGCCGAGGTATGAGGATGGGTCAAGTATCCCATCTCCTCGAGGGTACTCATGATGTTGCGTATGGTGGCGGGAGAGTAAGGCAACCCGAAGGATCGGGTCACGAATTGCGACCCGACTGGAAGAGCGGACCGGATGTATCCCGAAACGGTTGCGGACAGAACCTGCCACTTTTTCTGGTCCAGCTCCTCCCTGAATTCCGACCTGTCCACAACCCCTCTCCCCTCACGAATTAGCACTCGAAAACATTGAGTGCTAAAAATATATCAGGATGGGGAAAAACTGTCAAGCACCGTGGTCGTCAGGAGAGTTTTTCTTGTTGTCCTTGGCTTTGTCCTCGAGAGGATAGCCCCAGGGATCCACCTTCCGCTCCTCCGGAGGAAAGCGCTTGTTAAGAATCTTCTCCCGGCGGACGATGAAGTAGAAGCTGGCCGAGATGATGAAGACCGTCATGACAAGACCGGCGATGATGATCGAGTAGTTGGCGATCATGTTGGGAATGCTTGGTGTATCGTCCATGCAGATCCTTTCGCTGTTTCAATGAAGCCTGGATTTTTTCCGATTACGGTCGATAGTCGTCGATTCCCGGCCGTCGAATGATCTCGGCCTGGACCAGAGGCTGGCCCAAGGGCCGGAGGCCCAGCTCGCCGGCCGCCATGTCCAGATGGAGCCCGAGAACTTCCTGGATGTCGGGGTTCAAGAGATCCGGGCCGGCCCTCTGATCCACCATCTTGAGATAGGTCCGGCAGGTCTCGCAGGCGAGGATCCCCTGATGTTCGTTGGGGTGCTTGTAGAGGAGGTTGAAAAGCTCAGAATCGGTCTCTCCGCAGGAAGGGCATCCCGCCATCGGGGAGGATTCCCAGTGAAAGGAACAGAAGAAGCAGTAATAGCGTCGCCGGTCGTTTGAGACCGCCTGACCGATCACCGGAGGGGCCCCGCAGACGGGGCAATGGGTATATTCCCATTCAAGCGTCCGCAGAAAGGCGATAAGGGTTTCATGAAGACGCTCGAAGGAGATCCTGAGCGACATCTTGAGCAGATACACCAAAAGCGGACGAGGCACCTCCATCGTTTCGGAGATGGCATCGAAATGGCCATCTTCGCGGGACAGAAGCTCCGCGATCACCTCCCCTTCCGATTTGCGTCCATTGCGCATGAAGGTCGCGATCCGGTTGGCGTACTGCTCCCGCTCCCCTCCCCCCTGACGCATGACGGTCATGATCTTGCGGAACTGCTGGCCGGTCTGGGGAAGGGCGAGACGCGCAAAGGCAGGTCGGTCAACCAGAGGAACCCCACGGGAGAGGCGTTCCCGAAGGGAGGCGTCCCGGAGGTCGACGAGGGCCAGAAGATCGTCGGGGTGGGAGGTGTTCCAGATCTCCTCGATCTTTTCATAAAACTGAAAAATATCGCGCAGGTGAGGCCTTGCCCGGATATGCTCGGCAAGCAGGCGGTCCCGCCCGGCTGACTCCATGGAACCTCCGATATCTCGTTAGAAGTGAAGGGGGGTGGTTTGGTCCCCGGAGGTTTTCACCCGCTGGACCCGGACAACTCCCTTGACGTGCTGGACGCGGGTCATGATTTCTTGAAGATGGCCGAGGTTCCCGACGGTGATGGTAAAATCGAGGACCCCCATTCGGTGCTTGGCCTGCTTCACCTCCGCATGGGTGATGTTGGCCCCGCGCTCCGAAATGACGGCGGAGACGGCGGCCAGCATTCCCGGCTTGTCCTCCATCGATACCCGGAGGTGGACGTCGAAGATCGCATCTTTCGAGGAATCCCAGACGGCCGGAACGAGGCGGTCCTGCTCCAGGGACAGATGGACGAGGTTGGGACAGTCCGAGGTATGGACGATGATTCCGCGGCCACGCGTGACATACCCCACGATCTCCTCTCCGGGAACAGGGCTGCAGCACCCGGCCAGGCCGATCAGAAGATCCTTCCCCCCGCCTCGGACGACGATGGGCACTTGCTCCTTGAGGGGAAGTGGAGTCGACAGGGGGGCGAGGAGGTCTCCGCCCTGTCCCGGAAGGAGCTTCCGAAGGACGGTGCCGGCCGACAATCGTCCGAAGCCGATCCGGGAATAGACATCTTCCAGCGTCGGCTCCGGAAGATCCGAAAAAGAGAGGACCGTTTCAAGAAAAGGGGCCTTAAGGAATTCCGACCAGCGCCTGTGAAGCTTCTGGGATTCCGATTCGAGGGAGCGGAGGCCGATGTCGGCGCTCTGGCGCATTTCCTCTTCCTTGATCCAGTGCCTGATTCGGGCCCGGGCCCGCGGGGTCGCCACAAACCGCAACCAGTCCTTGCTTGGCGTCTGAGAGGGATTGGTAATGATTTCGACGACATCCCCGCTTTCAAGAACAGTCTTGATCGGGACCCAGCGGCCATTGATCCGGGCCCCCACGGTGTGATTTCCCACCTCGGTGTGGATGCCGTAGGCAAAGTCAATCGCCGTCGCCCCCTTGATCATCTCCCGGACATCGCCGGCTGGGGTGAAGACATACACCTCGTCCGGAAAGAGGTTCAGCTTGACCGAATTCATAAACTCCTGATTGTCGGACAGCTCCTTCTGCCACTCCACGAGCTGGCGGAGCCAGGTGACGACCTTGAGGTCGGACAATGCGGGAGAGCCGTCAGCGTTTTCCTTGTAGTTCCAGTGGGCGGCAACCCCTTCCTCGGCGACCCGGTGCATCTCCTCCGTCCGGATCTGGAACTCCACCAGGACTCCCTCGGGTGCGATGACCGTGGTATGGAGGGACTGGTACATGTTGGACTTCGGAACGGCGATGAAGTCCTTGATCCGGCCTGACATGGGCTTGTAGATCCCGTGCAGGAGACCCAGGATTCCGTAGCAGTGGAGCTTGGTGTCGGTGATCACGCGGATCCCCATGAGATCGTAGATCTCGTCGAAGGGGATCTCTTGGGAGGTCATCTTCCGGTAGATGCTGTAGATATGCTTGTAGCGGCCCTCGACGCGTCCAGGGATCCCGTTTTCGGCCAGGGCCTGTGAGACGGAGCGGATGATCTGGTCGATATAGTTCGTCCGCTCCTTTCTCTTGCGGGCCACCCGAGCCCGGAGATCGGCATAGGTTTCCGGATCGAGGACGGAAAAGGCCAGATCCTCCAGTTCGAGCTTGATCCACCCGATCCCGAGCCGGTTGGCCAGGGGAGCGTAGATGTCCAGAGTCTCCTGGGCGATGTTCTTCTGTTTCGCGGGATCGAGCCACTGGATGGTCCGCATGTTGTGCAGTCGATCCGCGAGCTTGACCAGCAGAACCCGAATGTCCTCGGACATCGAGAGAAGCATCTTCCGGAAGTTTTCGGCCTGCTTTTCTGCACGGGACTTCTTGAAATGAAACTTTCCGATCTTGGTCACCCCGTCGATCAGATGGAGCACCTTTTTGCCGAAGGCGGCTTCGATCTGTTCCGGTGTGAGGGAGGTATCCTCGAGGGTGTCGTGAAGGAGCGCCGTCACGAGACAGAAGGTGTCGACCTTCATCTCCGCCAGGATCATGGCGACGTTCAGGGGATGATTGATGTAGGAGTCGCCAGACTGGCGCCTCTGTCCCTCGTGGGATTCGAAGGCCATGAGATAGGCCTTGCGGATGAGGTCGAGCCCTTCAGGACCGGGATTGTACCTGGAAACGGCCTCGAGAAGCGTCTCGATCGTCACGACGCCATCTCTTGCCGCATGGGGACGCTCCGAAAAGTCGGAGCCTCCTTCAGGCCGGTCGGTGCTGGATAACAACGAAGAGGCGTTCAAGATAATCCCCCTTGCCCCTTATCTCGGGCGTTACGACAAGATCGCAGTCCTGTCCGGGACGGGGAGGATCCCCTCCTTCCCGGAAAAAGGCCCGCCCGCTTCCGTGCCTCCACCGGTAGGAACAGACCTGCATGCGTCCAAAGCCATCCTCAAGGCGCTCGATCCGCGCCCGTCGAACGCCAAAAAGAGGAGAGGCAAAGCCTTCCCCGAAGGGAAAAAGTTTACTATATCCTTCCCAAAATACAGGATTCCGGAAATAGGCCGGAAGAAAGGCATCGATTTTCAGGGGGCCGTCGCCGGGCTCGAGGCCTCCGTTTCCCTTGTCCGGGGGAGCCTCATTGTTCAGAACCTTGTTCAGGCGATGCGACACCTCGGTAAGGGCACTCAAGGGGAACTCGAGCCCCCCCGCCATCGGATGGCCCCCTCCGTGGACCGGAAGCCCCACGAGCGCCTTCATGATCTCGGGGAATCGATCGTTGTTCCGACAGCGGATCGAGCCGCGGACCGTCAGTGAGGCGGTCAGTGTTCCAACAAAAACAGATCTGTCCCATTCCTCGGAAATCCGGTGGGCGACCCGACCCAGGACGCCCGGAAACCAGTCCTTGTCGAAGAGAAACCACTCCATCGGGCCTTTTTTCCTGATTTCGTTATACAAAAGGCCTTCCAGTTCCTGCCTTTTGCGGTTCATCTCCATCAGAAGCAGGACGTTTTTCTCGGAGGCTTCCGAAGAGGCGGCCATCAGAAGGTCGAAGGCGGGCCGAGGATCTCCCATGCGGCCCGGAGCATTCAGGAACGGGATGACCCCGAAGGAAAAATCGCTGACGATCGGAGCACGGCGAAGCCTCCTTCGAAGGAGGAGGCGTATTCCGGGAAAGGAGGAGAGGGCTTCATCGGAGACCAGGACACGGATGAAGTACCGATTCTCGCGCAGGAGCGGAGCTCGGTCTCCCAAGACGGACAGCCCTGCCAGGAACGCCATCTGGGGTTCCTCCTCCGGCGCGAGATAAGGCCTGATCAACGCATAGGCCGAACCGGCCGATGTCAGGGCAGAGCGGCCGGAAGGATGGACCAGCGGAACGCTCGCCCTGGGCCACTCCTCGGGAATCAGGTGGTGATCCACAACAAGGCACGACATTCCTTCCGCCAGAAGCATCCGGAGGACGGGAGCGCTCGAGGCTCCCATGTCGGCCACGATGATTCTCCGGACTCCCTGGTCGAGAAAGGGAAGGATGCGGGATGGCCGGACGGATCGACCATCCTCGCGGTTTGTCAGGAGAACGAAGTGCGGGTGGCGACGATGCGTCAGGAAACGGGAGAGGATGGCCGCCGAGGCGAGACCGTCGACATCGAGGTCGGCATAGACGAGCACCGGCTCCCGGCTGGAAAGAAGTTCATGGAACCAGGACCGTGAAGGCCCCATCTCTCCCAGAGAGCCGTCCCCCGGTGGGCTTGGAGCCTGGATGTCATTGACGAAGGACCGGGGATCGATTCCCCGTCTGAACAGAACCCGGACCCATACGGGATCGAGGCCCCAGGCCTTGGCCTGGGCATAGACCTCCTCGTCCGGCATATCGGCCACATCCCATGCATGGTTTTCACGTCCGGCGACATCCTGGTCCATGGTCAGACACCTTCGAAGAAAGACCCACCGCCCGGAGGGAGGGTCCGGGCCCGACACAAGATTCTGGGGAGGGAATCCTCAGATGACATTTTTCTTTTTGAGATAGAGAATGATGACCACAGTCACAGGTGGCAGGACAAAGAGACCAATGCTTCCCAACACCTCGGAAATGTCGATTCCACCATGCACCCGACTGATCCTTTCCAAAGTCCGGAGAGAGAGCCTAGGCCCTGTTGTTCTCCGGAGCCGTTTTCCTTGAAGCCCCTCCCAGCCCCTGCCGTTTTCCAGGCAGGACAAGAAGGAGCGGACTGGCCACAAAAATGGAGGAATAGGTCCCGATCATGACCCCGATGAAAAGAGCCAGGGAGAAAGCGTGAATCACGGGCCCCCCTCCAATCAGCAAAGCCAGCAAAACCAGTTCCACAGTTAATGATACCACAACCGTCCTGCTGAGTACCTGATTGATTCCCGAATTGATCAACTGTTCGGGGGTCTGCCTCACCGAACGGCGCATCTGCTCACGGATCCTGTCAAACACGACCACCGTGTCGGTCAGGGAATAGCCGGCCAGGGTCAGCAGACTGGTGACGATCAGAAGATTGATCTCGGTCCCCAGGAGATAGAGGATCCCCAGAACGGCGATCACGTTGTGAAAGGTCGAGATCGCGGCGGCCAGACCGAAACGGAATTCGAAGCGGACGGCGATGTAGAGGATGAAGCCGACCAGGGAAAAAAGAATGGCGATCAGAGCCTTTCCCGCGAGCTCGCTCCCGATGGTCGGACCGATCTCGATGGACTGACGAATGGTCATGGGGTTTCCGGGAAAGCTCGTGCGCAGGAGCGCGAGCAGAGACTCTGTCACCGAATGTGTCTCCTCCCTCCGGACCTTGACCCGGATGAAGAGATCCGACGTGTGATTGACGTTCTGGATCTGGGCCCCGGCAAATCCATGTTGCGAGAGGACCTCCCGGACATTTCCCAGGGACGGCGGGTGCTCGAAGTGCACCATGAGGGCCGTTCCCCCCGTGAAGTCGATACCGAGATTGGCCTTCCCCCGGACGATCTGGAGAAGGGCCAGGAGGCCGACAACCACCAGCAGGGAGGAGAGGGCCAGGGAAATCTTTTTCTTCCCCATGAAATCGATGGATGGATTGCGGATCAGTTCAAACATCGAGGCATCCCCGGATTTGACGTGCGTTCATATCGAAAGCCGTTCGAGCTTCGAACGCCTTGAGAGAAGGTCGAAAACGATTCGGGTTCCGGCAAGGGATGTGAAGAGGTTGATCGCGATCCCTACCGTCAGGGTCACCGCGAATCCCTTGATGGGCCCGGTCCCGAACATGAAGAGGATCACCGCCGTAATCAGGGTCGTGACATGGGAGTCCACGATGGTCAGAAATGCCTTGTCGTACCCGGAATCGATCGAGGAGCGGACAGGTTTCCCGGACCGGATTTCCTCCCGAATCCGTTCGAAGATCAGCACGTTGGAATCGACCCCCATTCCCACCGTCAGAATGATGCCGGCGATCCCCGGCAGGGTCAGCGTGGCATGAAGGGCCGCCATGGCCCCCATCAGGAACAGCATGTTGAGCATCAGGGCGAAGTCTGCCACCACCCCGGAAAATCGATAATAGATGGCCATAAAGAGGAGCACAAGGACAAGGGCGATCATCGTCGCGTGAAGTCCGGCCCGTATGGAGTCTTTTCCAAGGGAGGGGCCGACTGTCACATTCTGGAGGATCCTCACCGGAGCCGGCAGGGCCCCCGAACGGAGCACGATCGCCAGATCCTTCGCCTCCTTCATGGAGAAGCTGCCTGTGATCTGGGCCTGGCCTCCGGAAATCTCTTCCTGAATGACCGGGGCGGAATAGACGGTCTTGTCCAGAACGATCGCAAGACGTTGCTTGACGTGGTTCTTGGTGATCCGGTCGAAGAGCTTTGAACCCGTGCTGTTGAATGTCAGCGAGACGTAGGGCTCGTTGAACTGTCCGAAGGCCACGCGGGCATCGCTGATCATGTCGCCGCTCATGAGCGGACGGGCCTTCAGCAGATAGGGGATCCGGCCTCCCCCTTTTTCGGAGGGGTTCCCGTAGAGAATCTCCTCTCCCGCCGGAAGAGGGGTCTTTCCGTTCAGGAATGTCGCCGGATCGGCCGAATCGTCCGCCAGCTTGAACTCCAGGCGGGCCGTCTTTCCGATCAGCGCCATGGCTCTTTCCGGGTCGGTCACCCCCGGAAGCTGGATCAGGATCCGGTCCTTTCCCTGCCGCTCGATGACCGGTTCGGCGACCCCGAACTGATCGATCCTGTTCCGGATGACCTCCATGGCCTGGGTCATCGCGTGGTTCCGGATTCTCTGAACTTCGGCTGGAGGAAGGAGGAAGGAGAGTCCGGACGCATTGTCTGCCGTCTTCTGGAGATAGGGAGCCCGGGAGGAGACCCAGTCGAGAATGGTCTTCCGGGTTGCGGGATCCGGGGCCGGAATGGAGACGGTCACCCCCGAGACGACGGGCTTGATTCCCTTCTCCGAAAGGGCCGAGGCGATCTCGTCCAGGGTTCCGGAAACGGCCTTGTCTTCCATCACCTGAAGGGTCAGCGACATGCCCCCCCGAAGGTCGAGCCCCAGGGAGATGGATCCTCCGGGGAGGTCGTTCCGAAGGGATGGAGGCAGGCTTTTCCAGAGAGGAAGCGAGGGGAGAAGCCACAAGATGGAAAGGGCGGTGAAGAGGACAAGGAGGAAAATTCGGCCTCGGACATTCCTTCTATGCATGAATTCTTTTCTCCCGGTTCATGAGGGTCTCGAGAAGGACGCTGTCAGGATTCAAGGGTCAGTATCGCCTGTTTCATCACGGTGATCGTCACGCCGGGAGCGATTTCAAGTTCAACCTGCCGGTCCCGGATCGCCGCGACCGTTCCAACAAGGCCGCCTCCCGTGACCACCCGGTCCCCCACCTTGAGAGAGGCCAGAAATTCCGCCATTTTTTTCTGACGCTTCTTCTGAGGAAGAATGACGAGGGCGTAGAAGAGGACGATGATGAGAAGAATGGGGACCAGTTGCATGATCGTCTGGGCCGAGGATCCGGCCTGGGCAGGGGGGGTCATTTTTCGGCTCCTTCAGTTTCCCGGGGTTTGAAGCAGGGAGAACGCCACTCTGACAGGCGTCCCTCCGAAATGCGACGACGTATTTCGGACATGAGGTTCATGTAAAAAGAGACATTGTGGATCGTTCCAAGAATGGCACCGGTCAATTCGGAGTTCTTCACCAGATGCTGGAGATAGGACCTGGAATGGCGCCGACAGGTCGAACACGGGCACGACGGGTCGATCGGTCCGTCATCGTCCCGGTAGCGGGCGTTTCGGATCGAAATGGGACCATCCCAGGTGAAGTACATCCCGTTTCTCGCATTTCTTGTCGGGAGAACGCAATCGAAGAGGTCGACCCCATGGCGTACCGCCTCGACGATGTCGCCGGGATATCCAACCCCCATGAGATAACGGGGGCGCTCCTCCGGAAGGATGGGAAGGGTTTTTGAAAGGACCCGGCTCCGCTCCTCGAAGCTTTCTCCCACTCCCAGGCCCCCGATCCCGAACCCCGAAAACTCCTGCCCGTCCTTTCCGCGAAGCCCGACGAGACCCTCCGCGCTTTTTTCTCGCAGCTCCGGATCCACGCCTCCCTGGACGATCCCGAAAAGGGCTGAGGACTCCTGAGGCTTCCAGACGTCCAGAGAGCGTCTGGCCCACCGGTGGGTCCGCTCCATCGCCTCGGCAATCCGCTCCGCGGGCTCGTCCACCCCTGCGAGATCGTCGAGCACCATCCGGATGTCCACCCCGAGATCGGTCGAAATCGATACCGCCAGCTCCGGAGACAGGAAGACCTTCGCTCCATCATAGGGGGAGAGGAAAGAAACCCCCTCCTCCGTCACCTTCCGTCTGTGAAGCAGGCTCAGGACCTGATAGCCGCCGCTGTCGGAAAGGGTCGGCACATCGATTCCCATCATCCGGCCGATGCCCCCGGAGCGGCGGACGCTCTCCGTCCCAGGCCGAAGCCAGAGATGAAAGGCGTTGACCAGAAGAATGCTGACCCCGGAGGCCGCAAGGGAATCCGGCGTCATCCCCTTGACCGTCCCCCGGGTGCCCACCGGCATGAAAGCCGGAGTTTCGACAGTTCCATGGGAGGTCCGGAGAAGACCGGTTCTAGCCCTGGAGCCAGGGTCCCGATCCAGAACTTGAAAAAATGGGGGCAGCGTCACATTGTATCCGGAGCCGAAACGCCCAGGAGGGACAACCCCTTCTTGAGAACTCTGGAGACTGCGATGGAGAGGCCGATTCTCGCGATCATGACCGGCCGGTCCTTTTCTTCCGAAGAAAGGATTCGATGGTGAAAATAGTAATGATGATAAGCCCCGGCCAGTGTCGTCAAATAGTCGGTCAAAGGGTGCACTTCAAAGGATTCGGCGGCCCGAAGAAGAACCCCCGAGAACTGGGCAAGGAGCCTGATCAGGGATCGCTCCGCCGGCTCGGACAGGACGGCGAGGTCCTGCACGTTGAAGCTTTCGTGCCGGACATTCCGGAGAGCCGCCTGGGCCAGTAGACTCTTGACCCTTGCGTGTGCGTACTGGACGTAAAAGACGGGATTATCCATCGAGCGTTCCTTGGCCTTGGCCAAGTCGAATTCCAGAGAGGACTCGTGGCTCCGCGTCAGATAGGAAAAACGCGTCGCATCGACCCCGACCTCGTCTAAGACTTCGCCAAGAGTCACGTATTCCCCCGCCCTGGTGGACATGCTGACGGCCTTCCCCTCCCTCAGGAGCGAGACCAGCTGAATCAGGCACACCTTGAGATCGACCGCCTTCCCGACTCGTCCGGAGAGAGTTTTGACCACCGCCTGCATGCGCGCCTGATAGCCATGATGGTCGGCTCCCCAGACGTCAACGAGGGTCTCGAACCCCCGTTCGATCTTGTCGGCATGGTACGCGATATCTGCGGCAAAATAAGTGTAGGATCCATCGGACTTTTTGAGAACCCGATCCTTGTCGTCGCCCATGGCGGTGGTCCGGAACCAGACCGCCCCTTCGGATTCGTAGACAATCCCCCCCGACTCGCGCTCCAGAAGGTCGATCCAGTGGCCAATTCTGGGAAGCCCATCCCCTCCCGGAGTCTCATGGAGGGTCTTCTCCGAAAAGAAACGATCAAACGAGACCCCGAAGCGTCTGAGGTCTTCCCGAATCCCGGCCATGATTTCGGTTTGGGCCACATGGGTGAAGGCAGACTGAACGCGGTCGGTAAACTGTCCGGCCAGGGCTTCGGAACGGACCTCCGGAGAGAGCAGTGTCTGTTCGTCGCGGATTTTCTTGGCGATATCCGGAATATAGTCGCCTCGATAGCCGTCTTGGTCTCCCAAAAGGCGGGACTTCTCCTCTGGGGTGAAGGTTCCCTCGAGCTTCCGGAAGGCCAGATAGACGGATTTCCCCAGCATGTTCATCTGGTTTCCGGCATCGTTGATGTAATATTCGGTCGAAACGCGATGGCCCACTTCCCGCAGAATACGGGCCAGGGAGTCACCGAAAGCCGCCCCGCGTCCGTGCCCCACATGGAGAGGACCCGTCGGATTGGCACTCACGAACTCGACATTGATGGAGCGCGGAATCGAGACCTTTTCCACCAGATCGTCAGAAGAAATGACCGCTTCCAAAAATTCCAGGAGGAAGGAGGAAGAGAGCGTCAGATTGATATAGCCTGGACCGGCGATTTCAATCTTTTTCAGAAGAATTTGTGATTCAGGATCATGATTTATGGCTTGGAGGACTTTCTCCGCCAGAACCCGGGGAGGTTTGCCGAGACCCTTGGAAAGGCCGAGGACAAATGGCGTTGACAGGTCCCCGAACTCCTCCTTCTTCGGCCATTCGAGGCGAAGGCCACGATCAAGGACCGGCTTCAGAATCTCCTGGGACCACCCTTCTTCGGCGGCTACCGATTTGACGGCACGGACGATGAGTCCAGCCAAACGCTTTTCAAACACGAAATCTCCGATTAATCCTCATCCCATCTCGGCCTCGGGCGGATTTCATCGTAGGGAGACATCACCCCTCGACCCGCCCGGAATAATTCCAAACCTGTCAAAGCTACCATAACTGCGTTATCTCCGCAAAGGGGTCGAGGAGCCATATAAAGAGGAATCCCCTTCTCCTCACAGAGAATTTCCAGTTCGGACCGGAAGTGGAGATTGGCCGCAACGCCGCCGCCCACAAGCAGGGAGGGGGGATGGAAGGCCTCCAACGCTTTTCCGATCCGATCGGTCAGATGACTGACGATGGCCGACTGATAGGAGGCCGCGAGCTGCGGAGTCTTTGACGGATCTGTTCCCGTTTGGCGAATATGACCGACAAAGGCTGTCTTCAAGCCGCTGAAGCTGAAGTCGAAGGAATTTCTTGTATTGATTCCCCGGACAAACTTGATCAAAGGACCGGTCCAAAGGGACGCCTGTTTCTCGATTTCCGGACCTCCGGGATAGGGAAGTCCCAGAACCTTGGCGCCCTTGTCGAAAGCTTCACCGGCGGCATCGTCGGTGGTCTGGCCCACAAGGTCGAGATCGGGCCACTCACGGATACGGTAAAGGTGTGTATGCCCCCCGGAAACGACGAGGCCCAAGGACTCGCGAGGGATCTCGAGGCTGGGATCCAGTGCCACTCTTAGATGGGCCCGGATATGGTGGACGGGGACCATGGGGATGTTTTTCGCCCAGCAGAGCCCTTTCAGAAAGGAGATCGCGGCCAGAAGGCCCCCGGACAGACCGGGTCCCACGGTAAGCGCGGCCGCAGAAACCTGCTCCAGCGAGAGCCCTGTTTCGGAAAAGGCCTGCTCGACGAGAAACGGAAGCCTTTCGGAATGTGTCCGGGACGCCAGTTCAGGAACGACTCCCCCGAAAGGGGCATGAAGATCATTCTGGGAAAGGGAGCGATGAAAAAAAAGGGCCCCGGTCATATCGACCAGGGCCACAGACGTATCGTCGCAGGAACTTTCAACGGCGAGTATCATCGAAAGGGATCTGTCTAAATAACGGCAGCCATGGTGTCTTCTTCGATAAATACTGGCTGCCCCTCTCTCAGGACCACCCGGACCTTCTTGTCGGCATGAAGAGAGCCGGCAATGACCTTCTCCGACAGTCGGTCTTCAATGTGCCGCTGAATGGCTCGGCGCATCGGTCTGGCTCCATAGTTGGGCTGATACCCTTCCTTCACGAGCCACTTCTTGACCTCAGGATCCACCTCGAGAACGATTCCCTTAGGCTCGAGCCTCTTGTTGAGTTCTGCGATCCGGATGTCGACGATGGATTCAAGCTGTTTCTCGTCGAGGGGATGGAAAACGACGACCTCGTCGATCCGGTTCAGGAACTCGGGATTGAAGGTCCTCTTGAGATCGTCCTGGATTGTGTTTTTGATGAAGGTTTCACGCACCTCCCCTGCCCCACGCTGAAAACCGAGGGACCCTTCCTTTTCGATCGCGCGCGCTCCCAGATTCGAGGTCATGATCATGACGGTATTCTTGAAATCGATCTTCCGACCCAGGCTGTCCGTGATGAATCCGTCATCGAGGACCTGAAGCAGGACATTGAACATGTCCGGATGAGCCTTCTCGATTTCGTCAAAAAGAATAACGGAATACGGGCGTCTTCGGACCTTTTCGGTCAGCTGTCCACCCTCTTCGTAGCCGACATAGCCGGGAGGAGCCCCGGTCAGGCGGGAGACGTTGAATCGCTCCATGTATTCGGACATGTCGACACGGATGAGCGCATCTTCGTTTCCAAAAAGAGACTCGGCCAGAGTCCGGGCAAGTTCCGTCTTTCCGACTCCGGTCGGACCGAGGAAGATGAAGGAGCCGATCGGCCTCTTCTCCCCCTTGATCCCCGCCCTGGATCGCCGTATGGCCCTTGCGACGGCAGAGATGGCTTCATCCTGTCCCACGACACGCCGATGAAGTTCTTCCTCGAGCTTCAGGAGCCGCTCGCTCTCTCCTTCTTCGATTTTCGTCAGGGGGATACCCGTCATCTTGGAGACAATCACCGACACCTCTTCCCCTCCAATGACAGGCCTGTTTTTCTCCTGCTCGGCTTTCCACTTGAGCTTCTCTTCGTCGATCTGCTTCCGGAGAATATCTTCCTGTGTCCGAAGGCGTACGGCCTCTTCGAAGTTCTGCTGCTTGATCGCCTGCTCCTTGCCCTTCAGAGAGTGCTTCAGATGCTGATCCAGCTCCTTGATCTCGGGAGGAAGAGAAAAACTCTTGAGCTTTGCCCGGGAACCGGCTTCATCGATGATGTCGATCGCCTTATCCGGGAGAAAGCGGTCTGTCACATACCGCTCGGACAGGACGACCGCATCGTGAACTGCAGCGTCGGTGATGACCACCCCATGATGCTCTTCGTATCTGTCCCTCAACCCGAGAATGATGCGTTCGGCCTCTTCAACAGGAGGCTCGTTCACATAAATCGGCTGAAACCGTCTTTTGAGGGCTCCGTCTTTTTCAATGTATTTTCGATACTCATCCAGTGTGGTTGCCCCGATGCACTGGATTTCCCCCCGCGAAAGGGCGGGTTTAAGCATGTTCGAGGCATCGATCGATCCTTCGGCGGCGCCGGCTCCGACGAGTGTATGGAGCTCATCGATGAACACGATGATGTTTCCGGCTGTCACAACCTCTTTCATCACCACCTTGAGACGCTCTTCGAACTGGCCACGGTATTTTGTTCCTGCCACCAGAGATCCCAGATCCAAAGCGACAACCCGCTTGTTGAGCAGGTTGTCCGGGACCTCCCCGTTGACGATTTTCTGAGCCAGACCTTCCACGATGGCGGTTTTCCCGACGCCGGACTCACCGATGAGAACAGGATTGTTCTTCGTTCGGCGGCCAAGGATCTGAAGGACGCGCTCGATTTCGTCATGGCGCCCGATCACCGGGTCCAGCCCCCCATCGGTGGCCATCTGGGTCAGATCCCGACCAAACTCGTCCAGGGCCGGCGTGTTGCTCTTTCTCTCCTTTTCCCGCGCTGTTCCGGCACCCGATTTCTTGAGGAGGCTTGCCGTCAGCTGACGTGCCGCCAGGAGATTGGATCCGAGGGCCCGTAAAATCTTTCCCCCTATTCCGTCTTCTTCCCGAAGGACGCCGAGAAGAAGGTGTTCCGATCCGATATGGGTATGGCCTAAGAGCCTAGCCTCATCGACGGCGTATTCGATGACTCTCTTGACCCGGGGTGTCAGTGGAAGCTCCCCGAAAGTCAACGTTGCCGTTCCGTTTAGAAGATTGCGTTCAATCTCCATTCGTACCTGGTCCGGAGTCAACCCCATCCGTTTGAGGACCGCCACGGGAACCCCGTCAGGATCAGACACCAGAGCCAGAACTATATGCTCTGTTCCGAGATAATCATTCTGATGCTTCTCGGCCTCCTCACGGGCCATAATTATGACCTTCCGACCCTTTTCGGTAAATTTGTCCATCATGGCAGGGCTCCTTGCTGGTCGAATTTGGAATGACACATGAGAAACTATCCTAAAAAAATAGTAATCCGCCCCCCCCTCCATGTCAAGAAAACAAAGGATTCCGGAACTTTGAGATCTCTTTTTGTCTTTCCATCACAGGACCTTCATCGTCCTATGATGGCGTTTCCAAGCAAATTGCGATAAATTTTATGACAGAAGTGAAGGACAAACTTAATGGTCTTCAAAGTTCCAACATTGTCCTCATCGCTCGGCAAATCGCTCTCGAAAGGCGCGGGACGAAGGACGTCAGGAAATCCGATAAAACATTACCGACCTATCGCCAA
>JAKADN010000090.1 GCA_021820445.1 Nitrospirota bacterium
CCCTGGGGGTCGAGGGAATGATCCGGCTCGCGGCGCGGCAGACGGTGGCGCATTTTCTCGACCGGGAGGACTTCAGGCGGCGCATGGACCAGTCGCTTCCGATCCATCTCCACGAACTCCTCTACCCACTGATCCAGGGATACGACTCGGTGGCGCTCCGGGCCGACGTCGAACTCGGCGGAACCGACCAGCTCTTCAATCTCCTCGTGGGCCGGGATCTTCAGCGATCCTACGGCCAGGAACCCCAGGTGGTGCTCTCCCTTCCGCTCCTGGTGGGGCTCGACGGTGAGAAGAAGATGAGCAAGAGCCTGAAGAACGCCGTGGGGATCTTGGAGGAGCCCTTCGAGATGTACGGAAAGATCATGTCCATTCCCGACGAGGCGATGGCCTCCTATGCGCTTCTCCTCACGGCGATTCCGGAGGGGGAGATCCGGGCCGCCCATCCCCGCGACGCCAAGGCGAGGATCGCGCTCGAGATCACCACCCGCTTCCATGGGGCGGACCAGGCACGCGAGGCCCAGGAGCGCTTTGTCCGCCAGTTTTCCCGGCGGGAGATGCCGGAGGAGATTCCCCCCGTTTCTGTGCCGGCTCCCTGGCCGGTTCGTCTTTCGACCGTCATGGTCCGCGCCGGAGCGGCCCGCTCGGAGAGCCAGGCCAAGCAGCTGATTCTCCAGAAGGCCGTCGATCTCGATGGAGCCCCCGTTTCCGATCCTTTCGCCGACGTTGTTCCGGACGGACAGATCCTGCGGGTTGGAAAACGCTTCTATTGCCGGCTCGCGAAGGGGTGACCCCGGGCGATCGCGGCGATTCGGGAGTGTCCGTAGGGAAGGTCGGCGCAAGGACGATCCCCACCGGAAGCAGATCGACTCCGGGACCGCCGCGCTGCGGGAAGAAGGACCCGGGCAGGAAAAGGAGCAAGCCATGGCCGCAACCAACTTCAAGACCGAGAACAACACTTTCAGGAAGCTTATCGGCAACGGTCTGACCTATCGCATTCCCCGGTTTCAGCGCGACTACAGCTGGACAAACGAGGAATGGGAAGACCTATGGTCGGACATCCTGGGGATGCTCGAATCCGATGGCGAGACAGCTCATTACATGGGTTATCTGGTCTTGCAGTCGGCCGACGACAAGTCCTTCGACGTCATCGATGGTCAGCAGCGCCTTACCACCATCAGCCTCATCGTAATCGCCGTGCTCAAGAACCTCCAGCGTCTGATCGACAACGGCAACGACCCTGAAGCTAACAAACGGCGTGCGGACCAAATCCGCCAAACCTATGTGGGCTATCTCGATCCGGTCACGCTGGTTGCGCGTCCCAAACTCACCCTCAACCGCAACAACAACCACTATTTTCAGACCTATCTGGTACCGCTCGGGCACCTTCCCCAACGGGGATTCCGCGCCTCGGAGCACTTGCTGCGCAAGGCCTTCGAATGGTTCGACAAGCGTGTTGCCGAGTACTTGAAGAAGAGTACAGGCGACGAGGGCATGCGGCTCGCCAAGCTGGTCGAGGATGTCAGCGACCGCTTGTTCTTCACGGTGATCACCGTGACCGATGAGCTGAACGCCTATAAGGTCTTCGAGACGCTCAACGCACGCGGTGTCCGGCTATCGGCGACCGACCTCCTCAAGAATTACATGTTCTCGGTTCTCGATCGAGGTCGGGAGACCGATCACGAGCTGCGTAATCTCGAAGACCGGTGGGAGGCCATCGTCGGCCGACTCCAGTCGGAGAACTTCCCCGACTTCCTGCGCGTGCACTGGAACAGCCGCCGGAGCTTCGTTCGCCAATCCGACCTGTTCAAGACGATCCGGTCTCAGGTGGGTACCCCCGAGGTGGTATTCCGGCTGTTGCGCGACATGGAAGAGGACCTCGACACCTATCTGGCGCTTTCCTCCCCCGAGTCCTCTGAATGGTCGAAAGAAGACAAGCAATTGGCGGGCGTGCTGAAAACCTTCCGGGTGCGGCAGCCTTTTCCTTTGCTTCTGGCCGCCAAACGGATTTTCGATGCGCCGGACTTCACCGGACTGCTTCGCGCGACGGTCGTGATTTCGATGCGATTCAACGTGATCGGCTCTTACAGCGCCAGCGAGCAGGAACGCAAGTACAACGATGTCGCAGAGCGCGTGTCCAGGCAGGATCTGAAGAATCTCGGTCCCGCTCTGCAGTCCTTGCGAGGTATTTACCCGGATGACGCGGCGTTCCGGACAGCCTTTGCCGAGAAGACCATCCGCACCACGGACTCGCGCAACAACCGCGTGGCCCGCTTCATCCTGTGCGCCATCGAAAAGCACCTTTCCGGTCAGGACCAGAATTTCCTGAGCGACGCATTCACGATCGAACATGTCCTGCCGCAAAACGCGCCGGACGGCTGGGGCGGGTTCGGCAATGACGACGCGGACGCGCTGATGGACAGGCTCGGAAACATGACCCTGCTCGATGCCGGTGCGAACAGGGATCTCGGAGCGGCGGATTATGCCCGGAAGCGGACGATCTACCAGCAAAGCGGATTCGCAATTACGAAAAAGCTCGCCGAGGACAACGCCGAGTGGACGCCGGAGAGGATCGCCGCCCGGCAGAACTGGATGGCGGCTCAGGCTACGGCCATCTGGCGTGTCGATCAGCTTGGCTGAAGCGCGCACGAGCCACAGCGCGCCTCCCGACGAAGGGGACCCTCCAGTCTCCATTCGCGGGGAGAAAAGCGTCTCTTCCAGACGGGACAGTGGTCGTAGGTCCTGAAGTGCGAAGGCCACTCCAGATCGCCTGGACGGTCTTCGGAAGAGTCCCTTTGAGGGGAGCCTTCTTCCGCACGCAGGACCAAAGACGGTTCCGGCCACTCCGACGACAAGACTCCTCCAGGAACGATCTGCTTGACTTGAGAGTTATCAATTGCTAACTTAAAGGCATGGCGACTGAACTTTCCCCGTTTACTCCGGGAGACCCCGACGAGCCTCCCTCGAAGCAGGCCATTCTGCGGGAAGCCTTGCGCCTGTTTGTCCGGGACGGACTTTGCGAAACGAGCCTTCGGGATATCGCAAGCGCCACCGGATACAGCAACACGGTGCTGTACAAGTTTTTCGACAGCAAGGACGCCCTCGCGATCCATCTCTTCGAGCGCTGTTATGACGAATTGGTCCGGGGGGTGGCTCAGGCCCTGTCTCCGCGTCATTCGTTCGAGGAGGATCTGGACGCTCTGGTTAAGTCTTATGTCCGCTTCCTGGACCGGAATCTTGACGCCGTTCTTTATGTCCACGAAAATCTTCGACTCTACTGGCCCCAAGTCGGAGAGAAAACGCGGGCGCTTTCCCTGGTCGGACTGTTGGCGGCATGGATCGGTAAAGGAAAAATCGAGGGAGCGATCGACCCGGGAGGAACGACCGGTCTTCTGGTGACGCTGACCATCGGCTTTCTGGGACAATTTGCCCGGATGCTGTATTTCAAGGAGTGCGATCCTCCGGCTGTCCGCTGGCAAACGGAGATCAAGACGCTTCTGCTCCGCTCTCTCGTCCAAAAAGGAAAGGAATAAAATGGCGATTGGATCGACATCCCTCCGCCTGCTGGAGCGCGTCTCTGTCGGAAACGACGTTCAATGGATTCTCGTGAGAGGCGAAAGACGCGATCTTCCGGTTCTTCTTCTTGTCCAGGCCGGACCAGGATTTCCCATCATTCATGAGGCGGACGCATTGCAAAAATCCCTGCGGTGGGAAGAGGCGTTCCGGGTCGTTTTCTGGGACCTTCGGGGATGCGGGAAATCCTGGCATTCGGACGTGTCTTTCGGAGAAGCGCCTCTGCAAAGGCTCGTGCTCGATATCCGGGGAATGATCGAATTTCTTCTCAAACGCCTGGAGGTTTCGAGCTCTCCCTCCTCGGATTTTCTCTTGGAGCGAGTCTCTCCGCTCTTGCGGCCCATCATTCTCCCGAGGGAATTCACGCCCTCATAGGGGTGGGAACGGATATATGCCTGTCGGAAAGCGAGCCGATGGCCATGGATTTCCTGTGGAAGGAGGCGATCAGGCGGGATCACGGGAAAGCTCTCGGAGCCCTCGGAAATCTCGGGGATCCTCCGTACACGAGAAGCGCGCCCTTTATGGAACGGGCGAAGTGGATGATGGAGTTCGGAGGGATTCATAGGGGCGAACGGTACGGATCTCTTCTGAGAAAGACTCTTTGTCGTCTCTTCTTCTCGCCGGACTACTCTGTGAAAGAGGCCTTTCGGGCGTTGGGGGGACTCTCCGCCGTGCAGAACGCCCTTCTTCCCGCCATGAAGGATCTTGATCTTTTTCGCCAGGCTCCGTCCCTGGAGGTTCCCGTATTCCTCTTTCAGGGCCGCCACGACAAGGTCGCTCCGGGTCTCCTGACCAGGCGCTACTTCGATCGCCTTGAGGCGCCGAAGGGCAAGACGTTGCTGTGGTTCGACTCCTCCGCCCACATGCCGCACTACGAAGAACCCGAACGATTTGCGGCGTTGCTGAAAAAGATCGGGACCGGAATGACCGGCGGAACAGGCCTTTTTTTTTGACCGGGAGGTTATCGACCGCTAACTTTAACGATCCGCACAGTTTCAGGAGGAACGCCGATGGCAGTGAGCATTGAAACGGGTATCGAGATACATGCGCCTCTGGCCCTTGTCTGGGGGATCCTGAGGGATTTTCCCCGGTACGGGGAATGGAATCCTCTGGTCGTCCGTGCCGCTGGACCGTTCGTGCCGGGCGAAAAAATCGAGGTATCGGTGCGGCTGCCGGGAAGGGAGGCGATGGCTTTCCGGCCCACTCTTCTTGTTCTGGATGAGGGAAGGGAACTCCGGTGGCGGGGCTCCCTGGCCGTTCCCGGTCTTTTCGTCGGGGAACATGCATTCATTATGACGGAGCGGGGAGCCGGGGTCCTGCAATTCGTCCACCGGGAACGCTTTCGGGGGCTTCTTGTCCCGTTCCTGTCCCGGCGCTGGTTCGAACGGGTCCGCCAAGGATTCGAATCGATGAACGAAGCCCTGAAGGCGCGGGCGGAAAAACAAGGGATTGACTCCTTTCGTAAATGAAGAAGACCGAAAGGGAAGGGAAAGGGGAAAAGATGTCGGTTCGCATTGTCCCGTTGCGGACGGGATCCGTTAAAATCAAGGCGGCCCAGTGTGCCCGGAAGCCGGGAGGGCCGTTTCGTGTCCTCGTCGATCCCCAATGGACCGATCCGCTCCCTATTTATGCCTGGCTGATCGATCATCCGGAAGGACCGATCGTGGTGGATACGGGAGAAACGTCCCGCGCGATGGAGGCAGGGTATTTCCCGTCCTGGCATCCCTACTGCCGCCGGGCGGTCGAGATGGATGTCGGGGAGGAGGACGAGATCGGTCACCGGCTTTCACTGTTGGGGATCGCGCCCTCCGATGTCCGGACGGTGGAGAAGGGTCATCTTGTTGAGCCGTCATTCTCAGAGTCCGGACTGCAATCGACCCGGATCCTATAACCATGGATTTTGGCGATCTCTGGTGACACGCTCTTCGCCCATACACTCGAGGGGAGAGTCTCAGTCCTCCCGAAGGAGCGTGCGGAGGGCACGGACAAGATCCGGAAGGCTCCGCTCCAGGGGATCGAAGAAAAGTCGGTCCGCGGCTTCGACAGCCGGAAGGGACCGTCCGAGCCGGTCGACGCCCGCTTCAGTCAGCACCGGGCTCCGGACGCGCTCGTCCGGAGTGCGTTTTCGTTCGATCAGGCCCTTTTCTTCGAGGGACCTCAGAATCTGGGAGACGGTATTGACGTCCAGTTTCATGTGGCGGGCCACATCGGCCTGGCTGGTCGGCTGTCCGCTCCGCCCCACCCAGGCGACGGAGGCCAGAGCGACGAACTGGGGGTGCGTCAGGTCGAACGGTTCGAGGGTTTTCTCTATCGATCGGCGCCATTGGGAACCGACCTGCCAGAGTAAGAGTCCCGGACTCTCCTCGGCCTTTTCGAACCGGCTTTTCCTCCAGTCAAACGGGCCCATCGGGAACCCCCATCGCATGGGCGATGAACGAAAAATCCCCGGAGGTGATTTCGAGAAATCCGAAGCGAAAGGCCCCTCCCCAGCGAGCGGGGTCCCGAATGAATGTCAGGAGAGGAAGAAGAGGCCGGATCGGGGCCTCGGAGGAGGTCCGAACGTAAGCGGCGTCCCTCCGGAAGGGAACGAATCCCCGGCCCATGTCGAACGGATAGATCTCGCTTCCCGAGATCCGGCCTATGGCCACGAAGCGCTGGCAGGGCTCGCTCTCCCCGAACCGCTCCCGGGGAGCGTAATAGACAAGCCCGTCTCCCGCGGCCATCCGGCAAAGCGGGGCGGCCTTGCCGTGGCAGAGCTGCGCAAAGCCGCCGGCCACTCCCTTCAACGCATGGTCCCGGCTCGCCACCCCGATCCAGAAGCGCCGGGAGACTTCCGAAGTCTTCATTGACCGTCCCTTTCGGCCATCCGGGCCAGGGTTTCCATGGCCTTTGGGAGATCCCTCCTGAAGGAGGGCCCCATGAGAAACGCGTACAAGAATCCCAGCGGGCCATGGAAGCCGACACGATGGACAAATTCGACCCGCCCGTTTTCCAAAGGGCGCCAACGGTGCTCGAATCTCAACCGTCCCAACGGAAGCCGCGATTCGTCCGAGAATCCCTCCTGCGGATTCGCCCAGAGGAGAACGAAGGGCACTTCCGGACCT
>JAKADN010000091.1 GCA_021820445.1 Nitrospirota bacterium
TATCGTTTCTGCCGACGGGATGCTGGACCTCTATGGAATTGTCCGCTTCTGGTAGGCAATGAGGGAAAAGACACGCCGGGTACCGTCAGGACGCGGACAGGAAGTACCTCCCGATCGCAATAATTTTCCTTGCCCCCCTGTCAGGGTCCACCGGCTCCCACGGGGAACTCTCCAAGGAGAGCGGCCTAAGTTTTGTCTCTTCCGGTCGAAAGGTGTCCGGGGGGTAGACATCCGCCTTCTTTCTGCCCTTCCCTCCACGGAAATCACCCTTCTCCCCCCAACTCCATGACCTTCCTCGGCTCCGGCCGACCGCTCCCGAAAGAGGACGCATTGGCCCTCATCGGCCAAAGGGCCCTCCTTCCGACTCCTGTCCTGTCAGATTTTTCCAGTTCGAGAAATGTCACCTGTCTCTTGAAGGGACTCGGAAGGCGGTCGGACAGTGTAACGCCCCACCACCATGATTGACAGACGCAACAGGGTTGACAGTCTGGCGCGAAAGAAGGGCGGGACAAGAAGCGGAAAGAAGAAAAAGGAAAGATCGACCGGGCCGACATTTTTTTGGGAGGCTTGGCATAACTTGTTATGATGGCATCATAGATGTAACGGGTGACAGGCCACTTGAAGAGGAGGAAACTCATGGCAACCCAGGCGGAACGGCAGTAGGCGTACCGGGAACGGAAGCGGGAGAGGGGCTTTAAAGACCGCCTCTATTTCACGACGGACGACCAGGACCGGGCGCTCCGGGCTTTTCGCGAAACGGGGGCGTGGTCCGGGGAACCCGCCCGGATTCCCGAGCAGTGGATCCGCGACAAGGACCGCATGGCGGCGATCCGGGAGAGATTGGCTGGGGCCGAGAAGCGTTATCGGGCCAAGGACGGGACGGAGCTGACCTTCTTTGAACTTCTGCCCGGCTCTCCGACGAGCGGGTGAAGGTGTCAAAGGATAATGATCGGAAGATCCAGGACCTGGTCATGCTCCTGGCCAGAAAGGCGGGAGTAGTGTGA
The DNA here is from genome assembly GCA_021820445.1 of Nitrospirota bacterium. Taxonomy (GTDB): domain Bacteria; phylum Nitrospirota; class Leptospirillia; order Leptospirillales; family Leptospirillaceae; genus UBA4572. The sequence goes on from JAKADN010000091.1 coordinate 1,005, forward strand.
GGGAGAGCTAATGGGTGGCGACTTTCGCTTCCAGGGCGGCCAGGCGTTCCCGGATCTCAAGGGCCGTGGTGAGCTTGTCGTCCAAATGGTGAATCTCCGCCTTGAGCTCGCCCCGAAGGGAATTCATCTCGCCCCGGAGAGAATTCATCTCACCCCGGAGGGAACTCATCTCCCCGCGAACCGAATCGATCTTGTTGTCCAGGCGGGCAAGTCCCCCATCGATCTTGTTGTCCAGGCGAACAAGTCCCCCATCGATCTTGTCGTCCAGGCGTTTGATTTCGACTTCGACGCGCGTCAGACGTTCCCGAAGATCGCTGATGCCCGGGGCGACGGTTTCCTGGAGGATTTTCTGGATTGTTTCGATCGATGAGCCCATGGTTTTCTCCTTATAATCCGATTCTACGGGAAAGAAGGCTTTACTTCAACGTCTCCGCCAGGTCGTCTCCGCCAGGTCGTAAATGCTCAGCCCCCCCTTGGGTGCATAAAAATCCCGGAGGGATCTTTTCCGCCCACGACGACGTCAAAGTCTGCCATCGAAACGGCACCGGGATTCAAAGAGGAGAGAAATTTTTCAAAAGTCGGGAGCAAAGCAAGAAAAGTTCTGGGATGAAGGAAGCAGACGAGTCCTAAGATCAGGCTTTTCCTGATTCTTTTTCTGGAAAAAGACGCACCGGTGCGTCGCTGTCTTTCGGTGAGGCCAAAAGAAGGGAAAGAGATTTTTGGAGTGCCGATCAGAATCCGAGGAAGGAGAGAGGCCGGGAGGGGTTCCAGGAGAAGTACCGCAAGGACTCCGCAATTTTCTTCCGGCTGGAAAGACGAAGAAGGGCGATCGCGAGATTCCGGAGGAGGGTCATGAAGACAGTGGCGGATCCCTTTCGGGTGGGGCTCTTGTCTTCCCCGAAGACGACGTCCCGGATCCAGTGAAGGGACTCGATTCCCCAATGTCCTCGAACGAGGGAGAGGAGGCGTTCGGGAGACGCTTTTTCGGGCGAAAGGCCGGTGACGCCGTAGACCACTTCCGTGCGGGGGTGGCTCCCGTCAAGATTGGAGGTCGTGCGTTCGAGGCGAAAGACCTGCTGATGGCCGGGGAAGGAGAAATCGGGAAAGTTCTCTTTGAGTTCGGAGCTGACGGTGAGCGTGCGGCGTTCGATCCGGCCGTGGCCCTTATCGAGGGTCGAGGCCGTCTGCCGAGGGGGGGAAAGCCTCCCAGGTGAAGGCATTCGACGTCTTCGTGCAGGGTGAGCTGGTTTTTTTGACCGTGAAGACATAGTCAGCCTTTTTGTCCTCGGTGATGAACCGGGCCGTTTCGGTCTGGGTGTGCAGGGCATCGGCCGTCACGATCTGGCCGTCGATCGCCATCGGAGCGAGAAGGGCGCGGAGTTCGGGGATCTCGTTGGTCTTCTCGTCCACGCTCTTCTTTCTCCAACGATCCCCCGGTTCCGGAGAAAGGCGGCGAGGGTGTGGATCTTCTGACCTCCTTTGGCCTTCGACGCTCCCCGGACGGCCTTGCCGGAGTGGGCCAGAACCGACACTCCCCGCCGAGGCCACACTTGGGCAGGATTCGTTGGAACCAGTCCGAGAGGACACGATCGACCTCGAAGACGTCGATCGACTGAAGGGCGCGCCGGAGGGTGGGTTCGGAGGGAGCGATCAGGATCCTTGTTTTCGGATGCCTCCGGAACCCCAGGCGCTTCTTGAGGGAGTTCGACAGGTTGGCGGCCCATTCGGCCATGGCGCGCGTATGTCAGGCGCCGGAGAGAATGGCGCAGACGAGGGTGGCGACAAGGGAGATCCGGGAATGGCGGATCCCCCGCCGCTTCCGGGTGTCGGAAGTCCGGGACAAGTCGTCCATGAGACATTGGATGTCCTGATGAGTCAGGGCCTTGACGGGCACGAGGGCCTCCTTGGCGTGAAAAAGGGGAAGGTTGTCGGGAGAAGACAGAAGACGCAGCGCATCCTTTCTCAGGGGGCGGACGAAGATACGCTTGACCTCTCCATGGTAGTGATATCGGCCGGCGTTTCTCCGATACCCCCGGGTCTCTCCCAGATCCTGGAAGCCGGCTGCCTTGTAGCAGGTTCCGGCAAATCGGGAGGGGTCGACGAAGGTCTCGACGAACACGACGGGATGGCCGTATCGGTCTTCCCAGTCGGAAGACAGCCGATGCAGGCAGAGCGCCAGCACCTTCGAGGCCAGGTGGGGAAGAGACACCTCCGGAAGAATGAGGTAACGCAGGTTGTTGGCGAGATAGCACAGACGACGGGCCCGCTGGGGAATGGTCCATCCGATCAACCGGTCCCGGTGCCTGTTGCTCCAGGCGGCCGAGCCCCATCCCAGGAGTGCGACCCATCTCCCTCCGAGGAGAGCCACATAGCGGATCGACTCTCCGGGCATGGCCTTGAATCCGAGATAGTGGTGCGTCCGCATCTCCTCGTCCCACCGGGAGCGTTCGGAGGGTTCGACAGAACGGACGACCAGCGTGTCGAAACGGTACCGGTCCAGGGAGTTGGGGGAGAGAGAGTTGCTCATGAGGAGAGACGACATCAGTCGTTGGGAAAAAGCCAGCCATTTTTTCAGGACTGGCGTTCGCCTTCATTGATTAGGGGAAGGTTGGCTGACTTTGACACGGCCGTGGGGGTTCATCGCCTCCCACGGCCGGGAAGGACTCTCCCGGGTCACGGACATTGCGCTCCGGCCGGTGTTGTTTACGGGGATGTTTGTGGTGTCGCTTGGGCTCTACTACCTGAGTTCGGACATGCTGATCGTTCTGACCTCAGAGGCCCTTGGAGCCCACAAGAGCATCCCCACGGCCGGGATGTTTTTTTCTCTTGCGGGGGTCATCGGATCGTATCTGGTCTATGCGATGGTCCTCTGGCGGAGCATCCACTTCTCATTCGAGATTTTGCACACGGGGCCTTATTGGGCCATGAAGGTCCTGGGTATAGAGAGGCGGGACGGCCGGGAAAGCCGCGCCATGGAGACGGGAGGGCAGAACGTCCTCCATTCCATGCAGACTGTTTTTTCGGGCTTCGGGCGGCCCATGCCTCCAAGCCGCGGCGGAAAAGGAGGTCAGGCGTGAACGGTCAGCTTGACGCCCAGCGCGTGCATCACCTTCATGACCGTTTCGAAGCGCGGTTTGGAGCCGGGAGTCAAGGCTTTGTAAAGGCTTTCCCGTCCGAGTCCGGAATCCTTGGCAATTTTGGCCATTCCCCGCGCCCGGGCGACGTCGGAAAGGGCGGAAAGGAGAAGGTCGGGATCGTTCTCTTCCAGAATGGCGGTCAGATATTCCGCAATGGTCTCCTCGCTGTCGAGATAGGCCGCGGGATCAAAATCTGTGATTTTTTCTTTCATGGTTCACTCCATTGTTTTTGCCAGTTCCCTGGCACGCGAGATGTCCCGGTCATGCGTCGATTTGTCGCCGCCGCAAAGAAGGAAGATCACCGTATTCTCCCGTCGGACGAAATACAGGCGATAGCCGGGGCCCGTATCGATCCGGATCTCCGAAATTCCCTCTCCCACCGGTTTCACGTCGCCCATATTTCCTGTGGTCCGGATCCGTTTCAGGCGGGCCAGAATCCGGGCCCGTCCGACCTGATCCGAAAGACGGAAAAGCCAACGAGAGAAGGTTTCGGTTTGCCGGAGAATGATCATGCAACAATCGTATCCGAGTGGATACAATAAGTCAACCCCAAGGAGGGACAAAATGGCAAAAATCGTCAAACACAAAAAAACCGGAATGTTGGGATGCGTCCTGATCGAGTTCGACGCAGGTTGGGACGTCGTGAGCGAGGACGGGAGTTACGAGCGGGAGCCGGCCAAAAATCTCGAAATGATCGGGGAGACGGACCTATTGAGAAATCCGTCGCCGCCGGCGACCGAAACGAGCCAACAGGAGCTTTTCGCATCTTCCTTGGCCGCCATCGACGCCTTCCGGAAAGGAGACAAAGCATGACCACGACATCGCTTGCACCCAACGATCCCGGGGGAGGATGACTCCCCCGGAAAGGATCGTGGATCCGGTCCCTCAAAAAAAACCGTCCTCACGGGCGCCGCTATCGGGTTGGCCGGTGCGGTGATCGTTGCCGGATTAGGAACTTGGGGGGACGACATCACCCGGAAGATGGTTAAGATGCAAGCCAGGATGCTTTTCGCGCCGGGGCATGTGATGGAGGCCAAAGTCCTGAAGGGCGCCCCCGGGTCCCTCCTGGATTTGCTGGGGGCCGGGGCACCCGGTCCATGCGTGCAGTCTGTATCGTCCGGTTCCCGACATGCCATCATGCATCGAGCCGATGTCGTCTATTCCGGCTCCGATGAGGAAGATGACCTGGGAAATATACGGCGGGACGGACAAGTGGGGATCTCCCATCCGTGCCTGGGGATCCGAATTGAGGAAATTCCCCTCCATGAAGGGGCGGATCTTCCCCCCCGTTCGATGCCGGAGTGGGGCTTGGAAAAAGGACCTCATAGCCACCACACCCGATGCACCCGGGGTGGTTTTGACGACAAACGACGAACATCAGAGGAGAAAACAGGCTCATAGTGTTGGCAGAGAAGGAAAAACCATGTCGTCAATCAGTCGCCCAAGCAGTCCGGGACGATATGGAAAAAATCGAGAAGGCCAGGGGAAAAGGGTTTTCTTGGGCAGAAATCAGTGAGGCACTTGGGTTTCTCGATAAATGGGAGAAATCCAGCTGGCGTACTCCCGGGAGCGCCGCCGGGCGAAAAAAGAAAAAGGAGCTCGACACTCTCTTCGGCGGGACCCTCGGGAAACAGAGCGTTTGTGGGAAACAGCCAGCTCTGGAGAAGTCCAGGGCTTCGTAACGGCCCGAGCCGGATACGGGGGGAACTCGCTTGTCCGGTTCCGAGGGGGGGGATGGCTCAGCAATGGGCTGTCCCTACCCGACTGAGGGGGGTTTCCGAAGGCGGGGCAAACTGTAGGCTGACATTTCCGTCGGGAGAAACCGAAATTCCTGTTATGCGACGGAAAATATCGCTTATTTTGCTCCATGTTATGCCTAACAACGCCAGCATTGATCAGGAAGAGGAAACGGGAGGGCTGGGGAGGGGGATCGGACGACCTATCTCCTTTGCCGCTCCAATCCAAAGTTCAATGGCTGTTTCGACCTCGCTTAGAGCCGCATCACGGGTTTCTCCCCATGCGGAGCACCCTTCCAGTTCGTGAACAAAGGCATTGACATCCTCCCCTTCCTCTCGCTTCGCTCGCCGCGATTGAGGAAAGGAAGGGGATTCCGACGGCGGCCATTAGGCCGCTTCGGTGGGTTCCTGCGCCTTCGCCCCGACTTCGGGCGAAGTGTTCGTTCCACAGGCTAGCCGGGCGTGTCCCGCCCTTAGAATGTTCCGTGCCGCATTGAGATCGGCGTTCTCCGCATGGCCACATGAGACGCACCGGAACAGGGCCTGTGTCGTGCGGTTCTCCGGAGAGACGTGGCCACAGACGGCACAGGTCTGGCTGGTGTATTGCGGAGGGATGCGGACCACCCTCCCTCCCGACCCGTCCGCCTTATACTCCA
>JAKADN010000092.1 GCA_021820445.1 Nitrospirota bacterium
TGACCGAGTACCACGAATGGAAGAAGCAGGAGTCATTCAAAACCTCTTCTCCTCTTGCGATCGTGGAATGACATTGCATGCTTCCATTCTCGGGAAAAAATTTACAGCACTTTTAGGACTTGACCGGGGTCGATTCCTATTCGTCGATAATTCGTTGAATTAATCTCAAATTATTGACAGACAACCTATTATAGCCACTAAGCCTCATGGATCAATCCTCGCAATATTCTTTATTTCCTGCATATACTTAAGTGCGTTGACAAAGCGCTCAAGGAGCTTCTTTCGGGGCTGAGAAGATCCTTCATTTGATCTATTATGAGGTTTCTTGATTTCGTAGTCTTATCAAGACTACAACTTTAACAAAGGATCAATCAGAAGGAGTGTTTAAAAATGAGTATGACAGGAACATATGTTCGCGTCCGGATCGACCCTGATACCAAAGAACGAGCGACCGAAGCACTGGAAAAGATGGGGTTGTCGGTTTCGGATGCTATCCGTCTTCTGATGCTTCGCATTGCTGACGAGCATCGAATGCCGTTTGAAATCAAGGTTCCGAACGCAACCACCCGAAAAGCGATCAAAGAACTTGAAAGCGGAAAGGGAGAACGGTTTACGACCGTCGATTCGTTGATGACGGATATGAATGCGGACGATTGAACGTTCTTATTTTGCATATTCCGCATGAAATTGCCATTCAGCCGCAGCAAATTTGCCACCCCTGAGTTCCTCTAAAAATCCCCTATCGCACCTGAAGCATAAATATTGGACGTCTTGAAAGTCCACAACGGAGAGAATGTCGTGGTGGTCCAGAAGATCGCAAAAGTGGTCGAGTTGGCTTTTCGTGCCAAGAACCTTTTCCATGTCGGATCAGATCTGAATTCGGAATGGTTGGCCAGATCCTCCGATCTCCATGAATATTAAGGCTATAATTGAGATCAAAGGAACACGATCAAAAGACAGAATTTATAGGGGGGATACCATGTCGGAAAAAAAGAAGACATCATTGCTCGATATGGAGGCCTTTCCTTCCCAGAGCGAGCTCGAGGCGGTCATGTTGTCCTTTGGGGAGAAGTGTCTGAAAGAAAAAGAAAAGACGGAGAGGCTTCTTCGCCAGGAAGTTCGCAAGATGGCCAAGGGTTTAAAGTCTGGTGTTTAATCGTGGGAGAGACTGAAGAACGTCCGTTGGTGGTTGTCGTTGCCGGGCGAATGGTTCCGGCAAGACGAGCTTTATGCGGGATTGTCGTGGCTGATATTATCGAAGCAACCGACGTTATCCCCTTCCAAAATCCACTCCGGAGAAGTCTGCCGTGCCAAGAGGATGAAACACTGCGCAATGGCATCGGCGACGGAGCGATACGGGCGAAATCCGTAGGTGTGGGGAAAGGCCTCTTCTTCCGCGACGGGCAGCAGGGTGAGAAGATACAGCGCCTGCATGGCTCTGTCGAGCATGGTCGGGATTCCGAGGGGTCGGAGTTTCCCATTTTTCTTCGGTATATAAAGTCTACCAAGAGGCCGGGCATGATACGTCCGGCGTTGGGCGAGCTTCTTCAGGGCCTTCATTTTCTGCTTATGGGTGATCCATCGAACTCGGTCCACCCCGGGGGTTCGTGACCCCGTGTTCGTGGTGACTCGCTTGACCGCCAACGCTCGGGCGGCCAGCGAGCGGGTCAAAATGTCTTGCAAGGCTCGCGCCTTTCCGAATTTCTTTTCCCGCACTGCCTTCGCGATCCGTCTCTGGAGCTTTTGAACCTGCTTCTCGTACCGGGACCATGGAATGTCGGCCCAGGTGTCGAAGGGGAGGTCCGAGGGAGCGCACGATTGTTGAGATCGTCCCATTGCCTTTTCCTCGTTTAAAAGTTCGCCAGTGAGTGTCGCGATGAACGACTATCGGGAAGTGGGCATCCTTTCAGATTAGGTCATGACTTCCTTGGAAGGAAGAGGAACCCTATCCTCGTCATTACAACGAGGCCTTGGCTTGCTCCCGATTCCTTTACCCCCTAACACATGGGCGTCCCTTGCGGGTTGCTTTCCCTGATTCAGACGCTGCTCCGTCTGCGGGACGTGATGGGGCTTACCGTGTTCCGACGAAAGAACGATGAAGAGGGAAGGTGCCTTCTATAGACCGGCAGACGTGTCGTCCCTGTCTCTTTTGCGAGGATAAAGAGATCCTGTCTGCGTACCCTTTTGGCCTCGGCCTGTGACAGCATCTTTGGCCGGCTGCGAATTACGGTCCTTACGAGGGTTAACGTCGGTTCACCTTTCTCTTCCAGCCTAGCCTCCGGTCCGCCTGATGCTAGCAGGTCCTCCTTTCCCCTCACGGTTTAAGGAGCCTCACGAGGAGAAGAGACATTGTCAGGGAGGCTCCACACGGCGCCGTTACCAGCTCCACACGCTCCCCTAGGCTACCCGTTAGGGAAAACGGGGTTCGGTACAAAGTTATGCTATCAACTTTGTTGAACAATTCCTTCGACGGCTTTCACGTCGCACCCTCGTCATTCGCATCGAAAAACTTCCCACCGGTACGTTACTCATTGTAAAAATCCCGAGACATCTGTCAGATAATTTTCCAATTCTCTCAAAAATGAATTCAGAGGTTCATTCTAAAAAGGCCAATTTGAGGTCATTTTCATACTTGGCATGAAATATGCTTTTATTTGGGCAATAGTGATTTTGGTCACACTTTTTGAATCCTTTTTCCGGTTTATGATCCTAGTTTCCTGATGAACTGAAAGAAAAGGGCCATTCACAATATCAAGAAAGACCCCGGAGGTCCCATGAACAGCCCTGCCATGAAAGGACGATTCCTTTCCAAATCCATGATGCTGGCCGCCGTCTTCGTGGTGGCCTCCGGGTTCTTCTATGTCCCACAAGCTCATGCAAGCTTTTCCGAGACACTCACCTCTGCCGATGTGGGGCAGTCGTTTACGGTCGATTGGAATTTGGCTGCAGGGGCAATAAGTAGTTCAAGTACAGGATCTCAAACTCTGACATCTCCCCTGAACGCCATTGGAACCTTTACGGTCCAATCATTATCGTCAACGACCCTTGATCTTGCGGCAACAATCGACAACACGACGGCTCTCAATTCTAGTTTGACGCAGGCTTACCTGATGTCTTTGGGAATTTCTACAAGCCCGTCAGCGACAACAACACTTTTTAAAGCAGGGAATGTTTTTACCCAGGCAGATACCCCTTCAACGGGAAATTTTCCAGGCGGATTTAAAAATATCGATGCGTGTGTCTATGCCTCAGGAAATACCTGTAATGGAACAGCCATTAATAATGGCCTTTCCGCCGGATCCTCCGACTCCTTTGTCCTGGCCCTTTCTGGAACCTTCGGGAATTCGCCCTCCATTACCCTGTCCGATTTCGCCGTCAAGTTCCAGACCAACGAAGGATCCTACGAATTCGGGGGGAACTCTCTCTCCGAAACACCCGAACCCGGAACTCTCGTGCTTTTCGGCACAGCGCTCCTCCTGGCCGTAGGCCCGGCCCTCCGTCGGCGTCTCCTTCCGGCTCTTTCGGAGGTTCGCCGGGGGTAGTCTGGTCCGACAGAAAACTATGGAAGTCTTCCTGGTCTGAAACGACCGACAGAGAATCACCAGTGTTTCAGGGAGGTTTCCATGGACGATTGCAATGCAGGGATACCCCTGATCCCAAAGCTTCAATCCCAAGCCCATAAAGACTCCTTGCCGGACCGGATGCTTTCCGTTGGCTCAGGCACCTCTCCCGGGATCCCTCCAGGGAAAGACCGACAATTCTGCCTCTGGGCGTGTATTCCCCGTGACCGTGGCGGATATTAAAGACGAACAAGATGAATTTATCTCTTGATTTCGTCTTCCATCATCCGGGTTTGATTCCGGACGGATGCCAGGAGCTATGACGTGAGACTATACTCATATATCGAGAGGGATATGGGAACCGAAAGGGACGACGGTTCTCCAGGAGGATTGAGTGGGTACCAACAACGACAGGACGTTATGGGACAGGACCCTCCTCGCCGGAGCGCTTCTGGTTGCCGGAAGCTTCCTGCTCTTCGTCTTCTCCACCCGGCTAGGCGGCGACGAAGGAAGCCTGCTCAGACGACAATCGAGTCTTAATCAGTCCCTGGGCCTTTTACGGGACATCCGGTCCGCCCTCGACCGGGTGCAGGGCGATCTCGCAAGCTCGGGATCCACACACACCGTTTTCCGGGACGTGGCAAAGCTCAGGAGCCTTCTCTCGGCCCTGTTTCGCACCCCCCTTTCCTTCAAAGGGATGGAGCCGGAGGAGCAGGCCTATTTTCAGAGCCTTGCCCGGGGGATCGATACGGGAACCCTCCGGATGGAGCCCTCCGTTTACCAGGAAGGCGTCCGGATCCTGAGCCACAGCGAGCGGTTTCTCGCACGCAGACGTCGCGACAACCGCCAGGACTACGGTTGGATCGAGGATCTGCGCCTCGGAGCCGGAACCGGAGCCTTTCTGCTCGCCGCAGGCGGGATCCTTGGAATGGCGCTCTCCACCCGCCGCATCCGGAGAGAAGCCGCCCGGGTCACCGACCTTCTGGACGCCTCCGGCCTCCCGGTCTTCCTGAAGGACCGGAAGGGGCGGTGGATCTGGGCCAACCGCTCGGGCGTCCGCCTCTTCGGTCTCGACAGAAAACCCCCCTCCGTCTGGCGCGACCGGGATTTTTCCTCCTCCTCGGGCCTTCGCGCCGGAGAATACCTCGAGCGCTTCCAGAAGAACGATGCCGAGGCCTTAAAGCGCGGAGATCTTACCCGCACCGTCGAGGTCGTCTCCCGCCAGGGAGGATCCCCCCGCCACATGGACTTCGTCCGCATTCCCCTGTGGGACGAGGACGGAGTGCCTCTGGGCCTTCTGGTCACCGGCCAGGAGATTTCGGTCCAGATTTTGAAGAACCTTCACCTGGCCCTCTCCCGGATCAACGAGCTAATCACCCGGATCCCCGACCCCGAGACTCTCTTCGATGAGGTCTGCCGGATCGTCATGGAGTACGGGCGGGTCCGGGAGTGCCTCATCGGAGAGATCGATCCTGAGACCCGGAACCTCTCTTGGATCGAGCTTCGGGGGATCACGGCGGAGGCCGCCTCGGCCTTGCGCTTCTCCAGCGATCCGGCCCTTCCGGAAGGAATGGGGCTGGTGGGCTCGGTTCTCCGGTCGGGCCGACCCCGGACCGCCCGTCTCCACAGGGACGAATACCCCATCCTCAGAAAGCCCGACGAGGAGAGCCCGGATGGCTTCCACGACGTGGGGGTCTTTCCCTTTTTCCGGGGGAACCGGATCTTCGGGGCCCTTCTCGTCCACGATCCCTCGACCGGGGGATTCGATCCGGAGATCAGCGACTTCCTCGTCCAGATCTCCCGGAACCTCTCCTTCGCCCTCGACAACTGGGACCGGGAGCACCACCAGAAGTCGGAAGAAGAGAAGATCGTCTTCATGGCCTTCCACGATCCCCTCACCTCCCTCCCCAACCGCCGCCTTTTCATGGACCGCATCAACCAGGCCCGGGAACGCTCGCTCCGGGGGATGGAGCACTTCGCCGTGGGAGTCCTGGATCTGGACGGATTCAAGGCGGTGAACGACCGGTGGGGCCATCAGATGGGAGACAAGCTGTTGGTCGAGGTCTCCGGCCGCCTCAAGCGTACCCTCCGGGGTGCCGACACCCTGGCAAGGCTCGGAGGCGACGAGTTCGGCTTCGTCTTCGCCGACCTTGCCGCCACCTCGCTCGACCAGATCACCCGCCGGATCATCGACATCTTCTCCCAGCCCTTCGAGATCGGCGACCGCTCCATCGTCGTCGGCGGGAGCCTCGGGGTGACCCTCTGCCCTCCGGACGAAGGGGATGCCAATACTCTGATTGCCCACGCCGACAAGGCCATGTACCAGGTGAAGGCCACCACCAAGAACTCCTGGAAGGTCTTCGCGCCGCTGTGATTGTCCCCGGCCAGGGAGAGCTTCGGGCCCGACCGGACCGCTCCTTTTTTGTGTCCAAGAGAAAGGATGACTTGATTCGAAGGATTACAGAGAAGGACGAAACCATTCTGGACGAGACAAGGCAGGATCTTCGATATCTTCTGGAAAATGGTCCCGAAAAATTGAATACCAATGATCGAGTCGGTCCCCCTTCTGCCAAATGATTGTTCCCTTTCTGACAGATAAAACTTGGGTCGGGAGACCCTCTTCAGACGCATCGAAAATGTATGAAAGATCTGGGAGGTACTCCCCGTCAAGTAGAGCAAAAAGGGTCTTGTTTAAGGTAGTAATAGGTTTCCCAAGATTGTTCGAATTGTCTCCTGTGGGTTTCAGGAGGT
>JAKADN010000093.1 GCA_021820445.1 Nitrospirota bacterium
CTACATCCGGCCCGGCACACGAAAACCAATCGACCGTCTTTCTCCCGGAAACAAAAGCTTCTTCCCCCGTGAACCGGACAATCGCCACGGTATTCCCGCCCCTCCCTTTTAGCTCTAGTGGCGTCGACCAGCTCTTCGGCAGTCTTCATGCCTCAGCTCCTTCCTTTCTAATCCGCAGGATCTCACTCTCGGGGACCCTAACCGCCCTGCTCCCAACCCGAACAGGTCTGATTTTTTTGTCGAAAATCCACCAATAAAGGGTAGATTCCTTTAATGTCAACAGCTTGGGCGCTTCCTTGACCGTGTAAAGTGCTTCCATTATCTTTTCCCCCTTTTTGTGCGTTCTTTTTTCTTGTTGACTTCCCTTTTAATACGACCCATAATACCTTGCCTTACGGATTGGAACTTACTCGTATATTCTTTGAAATTCAATACAAAAACTCATTAACACCTTTCGGGGTCGAAGATGGACGAAAGAACAACGCACAGCCTTACGGAAATCCTGGTGGGTCTCGCTAATAAGGAACCAGATATACCTCTTCTCGTTAAGATCCGGCAGGAGACCGCGGGGATGGACTTCTTTATTAACCCTTCCTCCGGAGACGAGGCCGTTCTGAGGATTCTCGCCGTCGTTGCCGCTCATGTTCTCAATCAAGCGATCAAGGGGGCATTGGACCTCATGTTTGCGAATCACACGGTCGCCTTGGGTTTCCACAAGGAAGGGGGAGTTCTCGTTCCCTACAGGTACAACACAACGGCCTCGTTCGAGCCGATCCCGGGCTTGGGACTCGATGCGGAAAAAAAGAATGATGTTCAGGTCGCCTTTCGGATGTTCGGCGCACTGACCGAGGGAGGGATGCTCGATCCGGGGAACCTTGGAAAATGTCCGGTCTGCTCACGGTTTTTCATTTCCCTACGGTCGGGGGCCAGGAAGTCCCGGGCCTGCTCCAAGGCGCATCAGGCCGTCCTCATGTCCCAGGAGTTGCGGTCCAGCCCGGAATATCGGGAAAGAGAGAAACAACGAAACGCCAGGCGCATGGCCGCCGTCAGAGAAGCGGAGAAGATCGTCGCGACATGGAAGAGAGAGGGGAAGTCTCCCGGGGAGGTCCAGAGCCTTCTCTGGGACTGGAACAAGGGCAGGGGGGGCATTCTCGGGAAGAGGTCGCTTTACAGCATCTTGGAGAAGGGGGTCTGACATGGCACACGCGAAGCAGGATCGGGGGGTGTTCGAGAAGCCGACAGGATCTGGGGTCTGGTGGGTCCGGTACACATGGCAGGGAAAAGAGGTCCGCCGGAAGATCGGACGGAAGACGGACGCGAAGAACTACTACGCCCGGGTCAGGGCACAGATCCTTGAAGGACGCTATGAGCCCGAGAAGCCCCGTGTCGTGACGCTCGGGGCATGGATCGCCGAATACATGGAAACGGTCACGGCCATATCAAAACCGGTCCAAAAAACCTATGCCGCCTTCTGGACGGACCGCCTGGGGGACCGCCCCCTTGCCAGCATCAAAACAAGCGAATTAGAGCGGATCCAGGCCGCCCTTCTGGAAGAGGGACGACTGGCGAAGACTACAGTCAACCGCTACTATGCCTTTCTGAAGCACGTCCTCAATATCGCCGTCCGGGACGGGCTGGTGAAGGAGAACCCCGTCTTCCGGGTCCAGTTCTTCAAGGAACCGAAAGGCCGGACCATATTCCTGTCCGAGGCGGACGAGGCGAAGCTGAAAGAGGTCTTCCCGCCCGAGTTCTGGCCCTTTGTCGAGCTTGCCATTCATACCGGACTGAGACAATCCGAACAGTTTCATCTTCGGTGGGAGAATATCGACACCGCCTCTCGATTTCTGACCGTCCCCGTATCGAAGTCGGGCTTAACCCGGCACGTTCCCTTGAACGATACGGCCCTTGCCGTCCTCCGGGATCTGAAAGCTCGTCAAGTCATCCTCTCCCCTTGGGTGTTCCCGTCTCCCGTCGATCATGCGAAACCGAGGGATGGAAATGCATTCTATAAGAAAGTATTCATTCCGGCCGTGGAAAAAGCCGGGCTCTCCGGGGTGGTCTGGCACAGCCTCCGGCATACCTTCTGCTCCCGTCTCGTCCAAAGGGGGGGGGGTTCCTCTCCTGACGGTCCAGAAGCTGGCCGGTCACAAGAACTATGCGACAACCCTGGTCTATGCCCACCTCTCCCCGGACCATCTCCATGAGGCGGTCGGAATCCTCTCGGGGAAAAATCCGGTTTTTGGTCCGGACCGGCACCAAATACGGCACCAGGGGAAAATGTCAGGGAGGGGAAAGTCTCGTAAGATATCGTGGGGATTGGTGCGCCCGGCAGGAGTTGAACCTGCGACCTTCAGATTCGTAGTCTGTTGCTCTATCCGGGCTGAGCTACGGGCGCAATAACCGGGAGGGATGAAAACGACCTGAACATTCTACTGAAGACAGATCAGTTTGGAAAGCCCCCAAGCCCCCACTTTCCCCTTCTGCTGATCCATGCCCCGCTTCATCCAATACCCATCGTCTTCTCTCCTGTGTTAAAATGGTTGAAAAACTTGGGTTGTTTCACTTTTCAAGGAGTCCCGGTGAGCGAGCCTCTCTACCCCTTTTCGGAAATCGAACAGACCGTCCAAAAGAGCTGGAAAGCGGAAAACGCCTTCCACGTCAACCGCTCTCCGGAACTTCCAAAATATTACTGCCTCGAGATGTTCCCCTACCCCTCCGGCCGCATCCACATGGGCCATGTCAGGAACTATTCGATTGGCGATGCGATTGCCCGCTACAAGAGGATGCGGGGGTTCAACGTCCTTCACCCCATGGGCTGGGACGCCTTCGGTCTTCCCGCTGAAAATGCCGCCATCGTCCGGGGCATTCATCCCGCCGACTGGACCGAAAGCAACATCTCCCATATGAAGGAGCAGCTCCAGAAACTCGGCCTTTCCTACGACTGGGACCGGGAAGTGGCCACCTGCCACCCGGACTACTATCGCTGGAACCAGTGGTTCTTTCTGAAACTCCTCGAAAAAGGTCTGGCCTATCGCAAGGAGGCCCTCCTCAACTGGTGCGACTCCTGCGCGACCGTCCTCGCCAACGAACAGGTCGAAGACGGTCTCTGCTGGCGCTGCGGGAGCGTCGTCACCCTCCGGACGATGGACCAATGGTTTCTCCGGATCACCGACTATGCCGAGGATCTCGCGCAGTCCCTCGAGACCCTGGACGGATGGCCGGAACGGGTCAGGACGATGCAGGCCAACTGGATCGCCCCCTCGACCGGGGCCCTGATCGACTTTGGTATCGAGGGGACCGGCGAACCGGTATTGCCGACAGAACCCCTGACGGTCTTCACCACAAGACCCGACACCCTCTTCGGGGTCACCTTCGTGACCATCGCCCCCGAACATCCCCGCCTGGAAGCCCTCCTCGAACGATCCCCGGAGAAGGCCGCCGCGAGAGCCTTCATCGAAAAAACCCTCCGGGCCCGAACCCATCAGAGCCGTGAAGAGCCTGAAAAAGAAGGGGTCTTTTCAGGAGTTTTCCTTCGCCATCCCCTGACAAGCGAGCGCGTTCCCCTCTGGATCGGAAACTTCGTCGTCGCATCCTACGGGACCGGTGTCGTCATGGGAGTTCCCGCCCATGACCAGCGAGACTTCGAATTCGCCCAGAAATATGGTCTGCCGGTCCGCCAGGTGATTTTGCCGCCCGGACAGGATCGGAATCCCTCATTGGACAAGGCCGTCACCGAAGACGGCGTCCTTCTGGATTCGGGCCCCTTTTCCGGCCTGTCGGGGGACGACGCCCGGGCCACGATCACCGCCCACCTCGAAAAATCAGGCCTTGGACGACCCAAAAAAACCTACCGCCTCCGGGACTGGGGCATTTCCCGCCAGCGCTACTGGGGAACGCCGATTCCCGTGATCCACTGCCCCTCCTGCGGGATCGTCCCGGTCCCCGAGGGCGATCTCCCGGTCCTTCTTCCCCGGGACATCCACTTCACCGGAAAGGGCGGCTCTCCCCTGGCCGACCACCCCTCCTTCCGAAGCGTTCCCTGTCCGTCCTGCGGAGGGACCGGTCGCCGGGAAACCGACACGATGGACACCTTCATCGACTCCTCGTGGTATTTTCTCCGATTCGCCGGCATCGAGGATTGCCCTCCGGATCGCCCGTTCTCCCCCGAGGCCCTCTCCTATTGGCTTCCGGTCGACCAGTACATCGGAGGGGTCGAACATGCGATCCTCCACCTTCTCTATGCACGTTTCTTCACCCGGGTTCTCTTCGACCTGGGTCTCTCTCCGGTCAAGGAGCCCTTCCGGACCCTCCTGACCCAGGGAATGGTCCTGAAGGACGGATCGAAGATGTCAAAGTCGAAGGGGAACGTGGTCGACCCCGATCTTCTCATCTCGGAGTACGGGGCCGATACCGTCCGGCTCTTCACCCTTTTTTCGGCTCCGCCCGACAAGGATCTCTCCTGGGACGACAAGGCGGTCGAAGGGGCCTACCGATTCCTCGGCCGGCTTCATAGCCGGATCGAGGCGCTCGTCGAGGAATTTCCGGGAGCGGCCAGGACGGAGACGGCCGCATGGCTTGAGGCGCTCGCTCCGGAAGCCTGCGATGTCCGGAACAAGATTCACGAGACCATCCGGAAGGTGACCGCCGATCTCGAAAACAACGCCCAGATGAACACGGCCATCGCCAGCCTCATGGAGCTCCTGAACACCCTCAGCCATTTCCAGGGAAACGCCCTTCGGGAAGACGCCGAATCCCGGCAATGGGCCCTCGTGTCAGGCTATCGGACCATGCTCCTCCTCCTCTCCCCCTTCGCGCCCCATCTCGCGGATCATCTCGGACGTCGCCTCGGAGTCGAAAGGATCGCCCATCACGCGTGGCCCGTTCCCGACGAGCGCGCCCTGGTCCGAACACAGGTCCCCTTCGTCATTCAGGTCAACGGAAAGCTCAGGGCGACGCTGAGCTTTCCGCCGGACGCATCGGAAACGACCGTCGCTCTTGGGGCCAGGGAAGACGAACGTCTCGTCCGGGCCCTCTCGGGCCAGACGGTTCTGAAGACGATCTTTGTGCCGGGCAAGATCCTGAACTTCGTGGTCCGGCCCACCCAATGAATGGACGAAACAAAAGGCGGCTCCGGCCTCTGAAACTGGGGACAAGCGCGATCCTCCTGATGTGTCTTCTCGGCCTGTCCGGGTGTGGATACCACTTCTTCAACCTCAACAATCTCGCGCAGACTCCGGCCGCCCATAATCTGAGCTTTGGAAAGACCATACGCATTGCCGTCAAGACCTTCCACAACATGACCATCTTTCCGCTGATCGAAACGACCGTCACCCAATCCATCAAGGACACCCTTCTCCGGACCTCGGGGGTCATCCTGGTCAACGATCCCAAACGGGCCGACATCGTCCTCTGGGGGAGAGTCGTCGCCGTCGGAGAAATCCCGCTGGCTCTCTCGAGCATCAACGGCATCCAGGAATACCAGCTCGAGATCATTCTTGACGCCCATGCGACGGGCTACAATGGGAAGGAGCTCTGGCATGGAGGCTCGATCATCGGCACCGCCCCCATGTACATGAGCCTGAACCTTTCTCTTCTGAATACGACCCAGCAGTACGCCATGAACACGGCCGCCATGAATGCCTCGGTCCGCCTTCTGAACTTCATGGCCCACTCGATCGGAAGCCAAACATTCAATCCCATGACACTCCAGAACCAGATTGGCGTTCCCGCCACGCCAGGAACACCGCTCCCCAACGGATCGGCCGTCCCTGCATCGCCAGGAGGAATGCCCTGATCCGTTCGGCGCTCGATTTTCTCCGCCTCGACGCTCTCCCGGGACCGGTGATCGGAGTCGCCTCCGGAGATCCCCTTCTCTCCCTCTGGGTGCGCCGCCACCTTCTTTCCCTTCTCGGGATTCCTCCTGAGGAGGGGGCCGCCGCCATCGACGGATACACGGGAGACGAGATGCCCCAGCATCGCCTTTTGGCCAAAATCCGGGAACAGCCCCTCTTCGCCAAAAAACGCGTTCTCTGGGTCACCCGCGCGGACCAATCCTCCGAAATCGACCCCTCCGGGATTCTTGAAAAAAATCGTAAAACGGTTACGACCGTCATACTCGAGGCCCCCGAAAAAAGTCTGTCGGCCTGGTCAAAGACCATTCCGGCATTCAGTCTTTCCCCACCCACAAAACCTGCCGACCGGGAAGCCTGGATCCGGTTCCTGGCAGAAAAGCACAGACTCGTCCTGGACAAAGGCGCCATGGATC
>JAKADN010000021.1 GCA_021820445.1 Nitrospirota bacterium
CATAATCCGCATGGCCAGGACAGTCCACATGGGCATAGTGACGATTGGCTGTCTGATACTCCACATGTGCAATCGCAATCGTGATCCCGCGCTCTCGCTCTTCCGGCGCCTTGTCAATCTGATCGTACGCCAGAAATTCCGCCATCTTGTTCGCCGCCAGCACCCGGGTAATCGCCGCCGTCAACGTCGTCTTCCCATGGTCCACATGGCCAATCGTCCCAATATTCAAATGCGGCTTCGTTCTCTCGAATTTTGCTTTTGCCATCTATTCCTCCATGTGAATGTATAACTCTTTCCGGTGACGAACAATGGAGCCCTTGACCGGGATTGAACCGGTGACCTCATCCTTACCAAGGATGTGCTCTGCCAACTGAGCTACAAGGGCAACTATCAAACACTAAAACAAGGTGGAGCGGGAAACGGGATTCGAACCCGCGACGTCCAGCTTGGAAGGCTGGCGCTCTACCGCTGAGCTATTCCCGCATTTAAATCAACCTACAATCATTGAGGGTGGGGAGGGGAGGATTCGAACCTCCGAAGCCGCTGGCGACAGATTTACAGTCTGTTCCCTTTGTCCACTCGGGAACCTCCCCTTTAAACAATATAAGGCCACACATCGGAGGAGAGCTGACTCTCGCCAGGACAAACACCATGTCTACAGGCATGCACCTTTTTCGGTTGGCCAACGAACAAAATCCAAAAATCAGAACGAAGACAAACCGGGAGTATACTTTCTTGAAGTGGAATTGTCAACAGTTTTATTAGAATTTTATCTGAGATTTCCGACGCTCCTCCTGAGCGCATCCCTCATCAGCCTCAGCGTCAGGCCTCTCCTTTTCCGAATCGCCTCATCTTTCTTCTGTAAGTGGTTTCAGTCATTCCCGTCAATTCCATTCCAATTTTTATATTGTTTCCTGCGATCCGCCCCACTCGACCAAAATATTCGATGGAGAATTTTTCCATCGCAGAATCAAAATCTTCAATGATTTTTTCTTCATAGGGCAAATCCAGATTTTCTGGCATTATCTTCTCATTCTGGCAAATCAATACGGCTCTCTCGATCACCATTTTCAGCTGGCGAACATTTCCGGGCCAATGATAGGAAACAAGCCTGTTCATTGCCGAATCCGATACCGCAGGGATACCCCCTTTGGCAGTATTCTTTTTCATTGTCGACTGACTTCCTTCGACTATTTTATTTTTCGCTTTAAACACCAGCCGATCTACGATCGAAGGAATATCCTCCCGTCGATTTCTAAGAGGAGGAATTCGGATGATTCGTCCCAAGCGGTAGAATATGTCCTCTCTCAGCGCCCCGCTTTCCTTCAGATTTTCCAGAGATTCATTGCTTGAGAAGATAAAACGCGCCTCCGTTTTTTCGATTCGGGAGGATCCGACTGGCCAATAAGTTCCATTTTCAAGAACCCTCAGCAATTTTGGTTGCAGAGAGCGGGGCAGGCTGTTAATTTCATCCATAAAAATTGTGCCATTTTTTGCTTGCGCGATATACCCCGTCCGGTCCTGATCAGCGCCGGTGAAGGATCCTTTCCTATGTCCGAACAAAGCACTTTCAAAAAGTGTTTCCGGCCCTTCTCCCATATTAATGACAACATAGGGAGACCTCCCGGATAGCTCATGTATCGCTGTGGCGACAATTTCTTTCCCTGTTCCTGATTCACCCTCGATGACAACCGGAAAAGCCAGAGGAGCATAAAGTCGGATCTCCGCCGCCACTTCCCTCATTTTTGATGAATATGCACAAAGATATTCTTCCAGATTTTCAAAACTGGCCTGTCCTTCTTCAGCGATTCTGCTCACTCTTTCTTCCTCATTCAGGCATTTTGCAGTTTAGATTTTTTCCATTTATGAGGGTAAGACCAGAATTCCGGATAACTCCTGGATTTGCTTGCCTACAGGTTGGATAGTTTTCCTCTTTTAACGGTCCCCATTGTCCGAAAAACAACGACGGATTCTCTCTTTCAAAATACGCCCTTTGAGTTGCGCCTTTCCGTTTTTTATTACTTTTTAGAGGCAGCCATAACCTCTTTGAGACGAGAAGAAAAAGTCAGCTCGGAAATCCCCGATTTGTCGATTGCCCCCAAACCAAGTTCCACCATGCGGTCATACTGGCTGGCTGTCGCTTCCGCCAGCGGAAGTGACAGGCCGGCCTGGGCCGAAAGCCCCAGAGCGATACGGGAATCCTTGGCGGCATGAGCCGCCGAAAAGAAAACGGCGTGGTCACGGGTCTGCATATCTGCACCATCCGTCTCCAGAACCCTGGAGTTTGCCCCTGTCTGCGAAAAGATCTCCCGGATCATCGTGAGGTCGAGGCCCAAGGCCTCTGCAAGTGCCAACCCCTCAGACAATCCAGCTGTATTGATATTCATCACCATATTCACCAGCGCCTTGACCTTCGCCGCTTCGCCCGCCGGTCCAATCCATCTGAGAGATGTGCTTATCGCGCCGAGAACAGGACGGATTCGATCAAAGCTCCCCCGGTCCCCCGCCACCATCAAGTACAAAGTCCCTTCGCGGGCCTGCGTCACGGAACTCGCCATGGATGCCTCCACGGATCTAGCCCCGGAAAGCCGACACCGGCGGTCAATCTCGATATGAGTCTCCGGAGACACGGTCGCGCAGTTGATAAAGATTCGTCCTGCTGCGCCCTTGAGGAGAGAATCCTCCTTCTCGGAATAGATTTCATCCATATCCTCGTCGTTCCCTACCACCGTGATGACCACATCCGATGCCGAAGTCACAGCCCCTAGTGACGGCGCTACGGAAGCCCCCACGAGTGAAGCGAGCTTTCGGGCCGACTCTGAATTCTTGTCATATACCATCACCACACTGAAACCGGCCTCATGAAGTCGAAGCGCCATACCTGCGCCCATCCGACCCACGCCAACAAATCCGATGCGATACTGCGTCTTCTCGTTCACGAGATCTCCTTGCCATGAGAACCACTACGAGAATTGAAGTCGGGAGTGGCTTCATGCCATTTTTCAAGGGGGGGGTGCCCCATGAATAAGTCATCTCCAGCATTATTCATGATTTTTCATCGGATAACGCGGCAATCTTATCGATAAGATCCAAAAAGTCTATTCCAAGAATGAAAATGTGTCAAAACGGGAGAGGGAGCCGGCGGTCGGGATTGAACCGACGACCTGTCGATTACGAATCGACTGCACTACCACTGTGCTACGCCGGCCTGATTGAAGAAAGACAAATGAGGATCATAGCGAAAGTCGCAGGGAGAGGCAACCCCCCTCCCCCCCGCCAACTTTTTCGAAATCAGTTTTTCTTTGGAAGATCCCCGTTCCAGGGAGTCATTTTTCCATCAAGGATCCCGACTTTGTCCCGACTTGTTTCGTATCCATCCTTGTGAACCTTCAGGAGGTGAACCCCCGGAGTGAGGTCGAGCGCAAGGGGGGTCACTCCATAATAGATTCCATCGACATAGACGCGGGCCCCTTGAGGCTTCGAAATAATCTCAAGGCGTCCTTTGCCGGAAGGGATCACTCCGGCAGACTTGCCCTCCGGCGTCTTGGGAACATCCGCCATGAACCCTGCCGAAAGCACCTGCACCGATCCGGGATCCCTTTTGTTGATCTTGGGCAGGATCCGATCGACCGATTGAAGAACCACGTTCTGCAAGGCGTCCTGGAGGCGTATCGCGGCAAAGTCAGTCGGGGCCTTCTTGGAGACCTTCCGGTCGTAGGTGTCATGGTGGAGGGTGTTCCCCCAAATGATGCGCCCGGTCTGACTGTCGAGATAGTAGAGCTCGACCCGCACCTGCGTTGTAACCGCGAGGGATGTGAAGTTTCCGCTGGCCAGTCCGCTGAGACCACCCGATCTCAGAAGAAATTCATAGTTCTGGAGCTTTCCGATGACAAAAACATTGACCTCCGGATACAGGGTCCTCAAGGATCGGACCCAGGAGTTTGTGGAAAAGGAAAAATTATCCGGAGGCGTTTTGATCCAGACCGCCTTAAGCCCGAGATACCGGTAGGTGTCGACAAAGGCCTTCGTCACCTGATCCGGCACATTGGCATCGGTATGGTAGGTGTTCGACCCCCACCCGATCAAGGTTTTGTCCCCCATCATCTGCTTGGCAACCCGCAGATCTTCGAAGGTCACAAAACCGAAGGTGATATTGGAGCGATATTGGTTTGGCCGGGTCTCCCCGGCGTTTGGATTATAGTTGAGCTCAATGGGTTTCGGTGCGCACCCCGACAGGGAAAAAGAGGTCAGTACAGCAAAAAAAAGCAAGATTTGAGCGATGGATCTCTTGTTCAAGGAGTCCTCCCTGATTGGGGCTGGGTTCCGGAATTCACAGACGTTTGGCCAGGAGAAGTCGATGAAGGCTGGCCCGTTTCGGGAACGAGGGGAACGACACTCCCCGGCGAGGTTCCCGGTAATGTTTTGTGAGAGGAAGAAGGCGCCCCTTTCATCCCTGTCCCCTGCCCGGTTTGCGTGGGAACCCCCTTCGTGAGGAGCGGCTTGGAGGAGCCTTTAAGCGGACGCAGGCTCATGCGGTTCAGTCGCCGATGAAGGACGGGGTCAGAGGTAGGACCGGCAAGACCAAGCCTTTTTCCGTTCAGGAATAGAACCAATCCGTTCCCGTACTCGGTGGAAAAGGTCATGAAATTTTTTCCATTTAGCGTTCGACTTTCCCCAGGTTTCAGATGAAAGCGTCGCACCGTTCCGTCATCGATTGAAATGACCACCCATGTGTTCTTGATGGCGACCATTTTCAGGGTCAGGCCTCCCCTCTCGATCCCAAGGGAGCCCGGCAGGGATCCGGGATGATCGACGAGTCCTGTCCGATCTGCTTGATCAGTCCGGACCGTACTCGTGGGAGATGTCGACTGATGACTTCTGGCCTGATCCATCCCGGTCGAACTGGAGAGATCTCCCCTTCCCCCGGCGGGCGTTCCTGACCCGGAGGTCAGGGGAGAAACGGGGGGACGAGGGGCCGGAAGCGGTGCGATCGACACCTTCGAGCCTTTCCCTGAAACCGACTTATGCTGGTGCATCGCGTAGCGGACTCCCAGAATGGCCACCACGGACAGGGCAAACAACGCCACTCCCCACAGTTTGAAGTTCAATGTCCCGCCCGTCTGAATTCCATGGATTCCTGGGGAATGGCTCAGAGAGGTCACATCACTGGGATCCGGTTTGACTGTCGCATTCCACTCGGCCTGAAATTTCCGGCTTATAGCCTCGGAATCCAACCCCAAAAGTTCGGCGTAAACCTTCACATGCCCCTTTGCATAGACCATGCTGGGATACTGGGGCCAGCCCCCCTGCTCGATGACAAGGACCCATCCCGGGCTGATGTGGGTAATGCGGTCAACATCGTCGATCGTCAATCCCTTTTCGATCCGCGCCTTCTCCAGAGTCTTTCCGACCGTTTCGGGGGATTCGGTTGCGGGCTTGGATTCCTCGGGCTGGCTTTCTCTCTCTACAGATTCAGACATCAGAGTCCCTTCTTTCAGATCATGGAGCCCATTATCGGTGGTCACTTGCCTCCGGCCTGATTCTGGCTCCCTTTTTGGCCTCCAGAAGCCGCTGCCGTTGGGAGGTCCTTTGGAAGAACCAGAAGATAACGCCGGGACTTGATGCCGATCTTTGAATTCGGGTCGAGACGGACAGCCTCTTTGAACGCCCGGGATGCCTTTTCCTGATTGTCGAGCTTCAGGTAGGCGCGGCCAAGCTCATAATATCCTGCCGAGAAGTCGGGCGCTGCCCTGATGGCCGCGGAAAAGTCCTGCAGGGCCTTTTCGTAAGCTCCTTCCGACATGTGCACCTTTCCAAGCCAGTAATGAGCCGGGAGAAAGTGGTCGTTTCGCAGAAGCGCCTTTGAGAAGTATTCCTTAGCTTTCTCAAACTTTCCCATTTGCATGTAGGTTTTCCCGATGTTCACCAGAGGATAGTAGGGAGTGCGGTTGAGGGTGTTTTTGAGGGCCTTCCGGAAATAGTCCAGTGCCTCCCGATACTCCTTCTGCTCAAGCGCGATCTCTCCCAAATAATTGTAGGTGGAGGAACGGTCCGGATTGTTTCTGAGGGCTTTCCGGAGCTCCTTCTTCGCATCTTCCAGGTCATGCATGAGGTAGTACACATGGCCCAGGGAATAATGCACCTTGGGAATGGCCGGATCCAGATGGTTGGCGTACTCAAACTCCCAGTAGGCGTCCTGAAGTTTCTGTTCCTTGAGCTTCCGGAGCCCGGCATTGTAATGCTCGATGGCCAGATGGTGGTTTTTGGGGGAAACGCTCCCATGACAGCCTGACAGAAGAATCGCGAACACCACCGGGGAGAATGGGCGACAGAAGAGTCTCCATCGCTCGGACAATTCAGAGCCTCCGTTCCTCGTAATCGATCCGTCTGAATCCTGTCAGATCTCCGAATTCCCTGATTCTCGAGGAAATCTCCCCGAGGGAAAGGGCCCGGGTACCGGCAACCCCGAAATCCGAGACGCAGAAGGAGGCCATCACCGATCCGATGATCGAGGACTGCTTCAGGAATTCGGGACTGTGGTGCCCATGGACGGTCAGATACCCGAGAAGCCCCCCCGCAAAGGAGTCCCCTGCGCCGGTCGGATCCTTGACCACTTCGAGCGGCATGGCCGGAGAGGCGAAGACGCCCCCTTCGTAGAAAACCAGCGCGCCATGCTCTCCCTTCTTTAGAACCACGATCGACGGACCGAGGGCCCGGATCGCCCGGGCGGCGAGGACGAGATTGAACTCGCCTGTCAGCATGCGGGCTTCGGATTCGTTGATGGTCAGGAGATCGATCCTCCGGAGGACCCGAAGCAGGGCGTCCTTTTTTGATTCAATCCAGTAGTTCATCGTGTCCAGGGCCACCAGGCGCGGACGGACGGGCAGGGAATCGAGGATCTTCCCCTGAATCTCCGGATCGATATTTGCGAGAAAAAGGGTTTCCGGGTTGGGGTAATGCTCCGCCACGCGGGGGTTGAAGGAGAGCAGGCAGTTCAGGCGAGTGTCACGGGTGATCGCCGTGTTGAGATCATAGGTGTACTCTCCCGTCCAGGCAAAGGTCTCTTCTGCACTCCGGTCGATGCCCCGGAAGTCGATTCCCCGGTTTTCGAGGATCCTGAATCCCTCCTCCGGGTAGTCCTTCCCCACGACCGCCACCACTCCGACGGATGTCCAGTAGGAGGCGGCGACGCCCCCGTAAAAGGCCGATCCTCCGAGGGCCCTTTGCACGGATCCGAAGGGGGTCGTCACATCGTCGAGGGCGACGGTCCCCACAATGACAAGCTTCGGCATCACGGTCTCCCCCCCTCTTCCGCCTTCAGGATCCCGAGAAACGCGAGCTTATTCCGCGTGGCTGCCGGAATGCTGTCGGGATGGGTGACCAGCGCCGTTTTCGGGGCCTCCTGGCATTTGCACCCGCCAGCGGGGCCGACCGTTTCCAACGCCCTTTCCAGGATCCGGTTCGCCGTCGACACGTTCTTTTCCATGACGGCCAGTACATCGGCCACCGTCACGGCATCATGGTCCGGATGCCAGCAGTCAAAATCCGTCGACAGGGCCAGGGTGGCATAGCAAAGGCCGGCTTCGCGTGCAAGACGGGCCTCGGTCACGTTGGTCATCCCGATGACGTCGGCATTGAACTGACGGTAAAGGAAGGATTCAGCCTGGGTCGAAAATGCCGGACCTTCCATGCAGAGGTAGGTCCCCTTCCCATGGTGCCGGGCCTTGACGCTCCGACAGGCCTCCACCAGCGTTTTTGCCAAGTCGGGACAAATCGGATGGGCAAATCCCGTATGGCCGACTGCCCCCTGGCCGTAGAAGGTCGAGGGACGCCCCTTGGTCCAGTCGATGAACTGGTCCACCACGACCATGTCTCCCGGAACGATGGACTCCTTCAGGGACCCGACGGCCGACACGGACAGGATCCTTCGCACCCCAAGGGCCACGAACCCTGCAATATTGGCCCTGTAGTTGATCTCTCCGGGAAGATAGCGATGGCCGGCCCCATGGCGGGAGAGGAAGGCCACGGGAATCTCGCCGATCATCCCGACCATGTAAGGGTCGGATGGCTGACCCCAGGGAGTTTCCACGACGGTCGGACGAAGGTCGGAGAGCCCTTTCAAATGATACAGCCCCGATCCCCCGATGATGCCGATTCTCTCCTTGTTCGACCTCTTCACTGACACTGCATTTCTCGCGGGTGTGGATCTTTTGATTCCCTGGGACATATGGCGAGGCTCTCCTTCCCTGATTCCATCGATAGTGTCAGCAGCAATTTTTTTCGATCGTACCATAATTTGGGAAAAGCTCCAAGGGATCGTCTTTCCCGCACCGGGAGCGACCCACCGGATCCCTTCCATGTGGCGAAACCAGGTCATCTGTCGTTTGGCGTACTGGCGCGTCTTCAGGATGACCGCCTCGACAAGCGCCGGGCGGGTCATCTGACCCTTCAGGAAGGCGATCACCTCCCGGTACCCCAGGCTGTTGAAGCCGGGCGCCGCCGGATCCACCCCCCCTTTCAGGAGGGCCTCCACCTCCTCGATCCACCCGTTCGCGAACATGGCCCTGACCCGGCTCTCGATCAGGGACTGTCGATTTTCCCGGCCGGGATCGAGGCCAATGATCGCCCCGCACTCAACCCCTTGAGTCCGGAAAGACTCGAAAAGGACCGCCGACGGGAGCGAAAACTCTTCCCGCAGATAGAGGGCTCGCAGGATCCGGACCCGGTCGTTCGGATGAAGGTCCGTCGCCCGCTCCGGGTCACTCTCCCGGAGACGGGCGTAGAGGGCGTCGGTCGGAACGGCTTCCAGCCCCTGGCGATACTCTTCGTACTGGCCGGGGGGCCTGGGAGGAAGATCGACGATTCCGGAAAAGAGTGATTCCACATAGAGCCCCGTTCCCCCGCACACAATGACCCTCTTCCCGCGGGCCCTGATGCCGGCGATCGCCTTCCGGGCCTCCCGGACGAAGTCCCCCGCGCTGAAGGCCTCCGTAATCGGGCACAGGTCCAGGAGATGATGGGGAATCCCTTCCCGTTCCTCCGGAAGAAGCTTCCCCGTCCCCACGGAGATCTCCCGGTAGATCTGGCGGGAGTCGGCGGAGACGATTTCGGCATTCATCCTGTGGGCCAGGGACAAGGCCAGCCGGCTCTTTCCAGAGGCAGTCGGACCGAGGATCGCGAGGTCGACCGAGTCTAGCGCCCGAACCACAGGTCGAGATCCGCGCGGGACAGTCTCATCATGGTCGGTCGACCATGGGGACAGGTATAGGGATGGGGGGTTTCGAGAAGCTCCCGGACCAGCCGTTCCCCGTCAGCCGAGTCGAAGACGTCGTTTTTCCGGACGCTCCGGTGGCAGGAGACGGTCATGAGGAGTTCGTCGATCCGGTCCGAACGGAGAACGGGGATCGAGAAATCCGACGTCTGATCCCGGAGAGCCTCCAGGCTCTCCAGGGGATCCTCCCCCTCGAGAAGAAAGGGCACGGATCGGACACGAAAGCTGTCCGGACCGGTCCGGTCCAGGTCGAATCCGATCCGGGAGAGCTCCTCGAGACGGCCGTCCAGACTGTCCGCCACCGTCAGCGGGACCCGGTAGACAACGGGAAAGAGCAGGGAGGATCGCGTCACCCCTTCGACACCGACCTGGCGACGGTATTTTTCGTAGTTGATCCGTTCGTGGGCCGTGTGCCAGTCGACAAGGGCGAGATCCTGCCCCCAGGCAACGACCAGGTAGGTTCCGGCGAGCTGCCCAAGGACCGAAAGATCTCCCGACAGGGAATCCCGTCCCGAAAGAGGAAGACCTTTCAGGACTTCGGGAAGTCGGGCAAAAGAAGCCGGACGATCCGGGGGTCTTGCCGGAAGACCGGGGATGCTCCTCCCGGAGCGAAGCGGGGTCCGAGAGGGAGGCGCATACGGCGCGGCCCCACTCTCCCGCAGGAGTGAGGGGCCACGATCCTCCGGCAGCGATGGAGCAGGAAGGAACGCCTCCTTGTCCGTCCTTTCCGTGTTGGGCATCACCGTGTCGGGCCTTTCGACCAAGGGAAGGACAGGCTCCGGCCCTCCGGACGAAACCGGAGAAGAGACGCGGGCGTCGAAGAGGAAAAAGGTCTCTTCGACCGCCCGCTTCACGAGGGAGAAAAGACGGTCTCCCTCCAGAAGACGCACCTCCCGCTTGGTCGGATGCACATTCACATCGAGTTTTTCCGGAGCGAGCTCCAGGTAGACCCAGGCTCCGACATGCACATCGCGGGAGAGGCGGCCCCCTCCCCCCTGGGTAATGGCTTCAAGGAGGCCGGGATGACGGACCCACCGGCGGTTGATGAAGAGGTGCTGGGACTGCCGGTCCTTCCGGACCCGGTCCGGCCGGAGGAGATAGACCTGCACCCGCCAGTCCCCGCCACCGATTTCGTGGACCGCAAGGTCCTCTTCGTTCAGAGAGGGAAAAAGGTCGAGGATCCGGAGTCTGGGAGTCTCCCGCGATTCGAGCGCAAGGATCTTTCGGGACGGGGTGGCCATGTCGAACTGGCACTCGGGGAAACCCAGGGCGATGCGGGTCAGGGCTTCGGTCAGATGGCCCTGTTCGGTCTGGGGGGATTTGAGGAATTTCTTGCGGACCGGGACATTGAAGAAAAGATCCCGAATGGCGAGATTGGTTCCGACGGGCCCGCTCCAGTCCGTCTCCTCCGGGGGCTCCCCCGGAACAAGAACCAGTCGCGTTCCGACCGGCTCCGAGCCGTGACGGCTCTCGACGGTCACCTTCGAGACGGAGGCGATGGAGGCCAGAGCCTCGCCCCGAAAGCCCAGGCTCCGGGCCGACAAGAGATCCTCCCAGGAGGAAATCTTGCTCGTCGCATGGCGAAGAAAGGCCCGCGGAAGATCGTCGCGAAGTATTCCAACGCCGTTGTCCCTGACCTGGATCAGACCGTCGCCCGCGGGGTCGATCACGACGGAGATGCGGGTCGCCCCCGCATCCAGGCTGTTTTCCACGATTTCCTTGAGGACGGAGGCCGGTCGCTCCACCACTTCCCCGGCCGCAATCTGGTTGACAAGCGAAGGAGGGAGTTCCCGGATGATCCCCATGGGGCTATTCGTCAAGACGGGACAGACGCCGCTTCGCCAGGTCGTCGAGCTGCTGTTCAAGAGGGAAGAGCTCCAGAACCCGCCGATAGTTGTGGATCGCGAGCTTGCGATCGTTTAGCTGCTCGTAGACCTGTCCTTTTTTATAGTAGGCGGTCGCCTTCTTGGGGCTGTCCACATACTTGTGGATCACGGCGTCATAGAGTGCCAGAGCCCGGTGGTAGTGCTTCAGGTTGTAATGGGCCTGGGCCTCCCAGAAAACGGCCGAGGAGGCCAGATGGGAGTCGGGATACTGCTCGACCAGGGATCCGAACTCCTTGATGGCGATCTCGTAATGCCCCTGCTGGTAATCGGAGTAGGCCTGATGGTAGATCATGTCCGGAGACTGGGTCGGCGCGGGGGCGGGCTTTGCCGCGACCGGTGCGGGAACGACCGCAGAGGTCCCTCCGGCGGCGGCAGCGGCAGACGGAGCCACCGGAGGCTTTGCGGCCAGCGGGGCGGGAGGTGGCGTCGCCGGGGGGGCCGTCTGGGCGCTCTGGGTTTCGATCTTGTTCATCAGTTCGTCGAGACGGTGGTTGATCCGTTCGACCCGATCCCGGAGACGGGCGATCCGAAGCTTCTGGTTGTCGAGCCGGGTCTCCATGTCCGCCAGCTGGCTTCCGCCAGAGGCGGCCGTCCCTCCTCCGTTTCGCTCGATCTTGGAGACGCGGGTGGAGACCGTGTCGATCTGCGCCCTGAGATCGGACACGTCCGAAGCCGTCGCACAGGCCGAGAGGCCAAACCCCAGTACCAGTGCGATTCCGACCCCTCCCAGAGTCTCTCTTTTCGTCATTCTCCATCCTTTCGGGTCATAGATTGTCCATCGGCTTCATCAGAAATCCGCCGGAGGTCCCTTCAGGGCCCCGACCAGGCCGGCGTCAGGATACTCCGGCGGAAACGTCCGAGATTTTCGCGGCCATGTCCGTCCATCCAGATCCTGACGAGGGTCGAGTGTCCCCGAATCTGGCGGGAGTAAATCAGGAAGCGGCCGTCGGGAGACCAGCTGGGACTGTCGTCCCGACCGATCCCATGGGTGATCTGAAAATGGGCCGAGCCGTCGGGACTCGTGAGGCATATCTTAGGACGATGCACGGCATTCATGCAAACATAGGCGATCCAATCCCCCCGGGGAGACCAGGCTGGCGCCACGTTGTAGTTTCCGTCGAAGGTCAGGCGGCGGACGTTGG
Source organism: Nitrospirota bacterium (assembly GCA_021820445.1). GTDB lineage: Bacteria > Nitrospirota > Leptospirillia > Leptospirillales > Leptospirillaceae > UBA4572. The sequence goes on from JAKADN010000021.1 coordinate 12,300, forward strand.
AGCCGTCCGAATCCATGATGAAAATCTGGGGGTGTCCGTCCCTGTCCGAGACGAAGGCGATGGAATTTCCGCCCGGATCCCATGTGGGGGAGAGGTTGTTGCTGTGGGAATAGGTAATCCGCTCCAGCAGGTGCCTTTTCTCGTGGTAGACATAGATCTGGGTATGCTGGGAGGAGCGTCCCTTCGACAGGGCCACCGCAAGCTTCGACCCGTCAAAGGAGTACTGGGGGGTGATATTGAGCCCGGGATAGGAAAACAGCATGGTCCGGTGGCCGGTCCGGAGATTGTAGTCGATGATCTGGGGCTGGCCCCGGAGATAGGACACATAGACGATCCGCCTCTTGTCCCGGGACCAGGTCGGATTGAAGGCCAGGACATGGTCGTAGGTCATCCGCCGGAGGTTGTCCCCGTCGAAGTCCATCGTGAAGAGGTCGTATCCCCGGCGCGTCCGTCCCACGAAGGCGATGCGGCTTTCCGCGATCCCCCGGATTCCGGCGAACTGGAACAGGACGTCGTCCACGAAGCGGTGGACGAGAATGCGGACCGGTCCTCCGGTTGCGTAGGTCTTGTCGAGAAGCACCGAGCCGTTCAGGGGGTCCCGCACCGTCCCGTGGAGCCGCACCCCGTTTGCATCCATCGAGAACTGGGTTCCCACGACCCCTTCCACCCCCATGGAGGAGAAGGCCTTGGCCGTGATCCCGTCGAGCACCTCCCTGTGGAGAAGAGAGCGGAGATCGGGCGGAGGTGTCAGGATCACAAAGTAGCCGGTCGCCTCGAGATCCTTCCGGACGAGGTCCTCGGCCTTTTTCGTCCAGAGGCTTTCGGGCCCGTGGGCCATGTTCCGGACCATCGCGATCTTGAAGTTCAGAGCCGTCTCGTTGGTGATGACCGACAGGTCGACCGCCCCGGAGCGTCCTGAGAACAAAAGAACGGAAGCGAGCACCACCCATCCCGATACGAAAATCCTCACACACCTTGTCCCCATCAGAGCCCTTGTCTTTTAGTGGCCTGGAGCGTCACCGTCACCACCTCGCGATCCTTCCCGTAGGAGGGCGGAAACGGAGGAAACGGAACCGATCTCAAAATGGCGTATTTCGCGGCATCATCAAAGACCCGCGACCCCGAGGATGTGACGAGGACCGGATCCGAATCCAGCGTCCCATCCTTTTTTAACACAAAATGCACCGTCGCGTTCAATCCGTGGCTCCCCGGCGGAGGGGCCCAGTTCGATTTGATCCGTGAGATCAGGAGGTGCTGAAGATAAGTCGGAAAGCGCTCCCCGGCCACATCCATCCGGACCGGAACCGTTGGAGAAAGGGGAGACGGAAGACTCTTCGGAAGCGGCTTCGGCCCCCGGGCCCTTTTGCTGACCACGGTTTTCCGGGTGGGGGCGGCCTTCCGGTGCGGAAGGGCTTTTTTCATCCGGGTCGGCGCCTTCTTCACGGGAACGGCCTTGCGAAGAGGACGTGGCTTGGGCTTGGGCGTCGGAGGTCTCCGGACGACCCGCATCGCCGGCTTCTTCCTGACGGGCGGATGGGCCTTCGCGACGGGCTTCGGGGGAGCCGGCTTCCGGGCCGGCTTCTTCGGGGCCTCAGGCTTCGGCTGGGGGGGAGGAGCGGACGGCGTCAGGGCGGCTTCGGAGACGAGGTCCACCGTCGTCGCGGTCTGGTAGCCCAGGGAAACCGGTTTCTTATGAAGAAGAACAATCAAGAGAAAGAAGCCGTGAAGGGAAAGGGAGAGGAGGACGAACCAGCCGATCCCCCGTTCACCGGTCGACCGGACTCTTGCGCGGATCATGCGTGATTATTCCGGGTTTTTGGGACTGGGTGCCGTAATCATGCCGAGCCGGTCGATCCCGGCCATTTTGACAACGTCCATGAGATGGACCACCGTTCCGTAATCGACCTTCCGGTCCGCCTTCAGGTAGACCACGACCCGTTTGTCTTCCTTGTAACGGCGTGCAAGGAGGGCTCCCAGCGCTTCCCAAGTCACGGAGTGACCGTTGACAAAGATCTGCTTGCCTTTGGTCACGCTGACGATGATCTTCGGAACGGGCTTTTTCAGGCTATTGGCACTGGTCTTCGGGAGATTGATCTTGAGGCCGCGGTATAGGAGGGGCGTGGTCACCATGAAAATGATCAGCAGAACGAGGACCACGTCGATGAACGGCACCATGTTGATCTCGGAAAGCATGCGATCCTTCCGGGATCCCGATTCGAACTTCACGACTCTACTCCTTCCACCGTCCCTCGGCCATCACGTTCAGAAGCTCCATGTTGAAGGACTCGGCCAGGGACTCCACCCCGCGGATGCGCTGGAGAAAGTAATTGTAGGCGATCACGGCGGGAATGGCGGCAAAGAGTCCGGCGGCCGTCGTCACGAGGGCATCGGCGATGCCCGGGGCCACCGAGGCGATGCTCACCGAGGACTGGTGGCTGATGTCCCGGAATGCGTGGATGATGCCCCAGACCGTTCCGAAGAGGCCGACGAAGGGCGAGATGTTGGCCGTCGTCGCCAGGATCGGGAGATAGGACTCGAGACGGGTGAGCTCCTCCTGGCGGGACTGGAGAAGGGTGCGGTGGACCACCTCGATGTCGCCCTCCCGGATTCCCTCTCCCCGGGCCTGGGCCCGCTCCTCGATTCCCTTGATCTTTTCAAAGGCGGTCCGGAACATGAAAGCCAGGGTGGACCGGCGGTAGTCCCCCGCCTCCTGGTAGAGCTTGGAGAAGCGGTCGACCCTCTTGAAGATGCGGATGAAGCCGGTGTTCTCCCGGGCCGTCTTGGAAAGGATGTACCACTTGTAGAAGATCACCCCCCAGCTGAGCGACGAGAGAAAGAGAAGGAACCCCAGGACCGCTTCGGCAAGGAGACTGATCTGGTTCATGAAGTTAAAAAGATTCATCGGGCGGATTCCTCGAGGCAGGGATTGGACGGGAAAAAGGATCGGAATATCATGGAAGGCGGCCACTCCGGAAGACCAAGAGAGGTGGACAAGCGATTCGACTCCCGAAACCTGCCGGGCCATGCTCCGGCACAGGATGATGTCAGTGGAGCCATTCCGATGGAGGTCAGATGGGAAAATCAGGGATCCAGGAAAATGGCGGGGCCGACGGGGCTCGAACCCGCGACCTCTGGCGTGACAGGCCAGCGCTCTAACCAGCTGAGCTACGGCCCCTTAGTGATCCTGTCAAACGGCCTGCGGCCGCATCCCTCCGGACAAAGACAGCGTCGATCGCGGAACGCCGACGACGGATTTTTCACCGACCCGGCGCGCAATCAACGGGTGAATTGTAGGAGCGTTCTCCGGGAATGTCAACTGAAGCAGGACGAAAATCACAAAATCCGCCCCTACGACAGGTCTGGGGGAGGGTCAGTAGGAAAAGTCGATCCCGGCGATGAAGACATTGGAGAAGACATTGAAGAAGCCGCCATTGGAGAAGGCCCCCGTCGCCGTCCCAAACCCCTCCAAGCGGGTTCCCCCGTCCGTCGCGACCGACCCGACCCCGTCGTTTTCCATCCATTGCCATTCGGCAAACAGGGAGATCGCCGTCCGGTCGCTGCCATAGAGCCAGTACCGGTCGGCGAGACCCAGCGACAGGACATCGTCGAAGTTTCCGGGAAGGTGCTGGGCGACGCCCGCAAAGACCGGCTGGGCCAGCATCCGGAGCTGATTGTAGGTCAGGATCACCATGTTCGAGCCGGCCCCCTCCTCCGAAAAAACGCCCCCGAAGGTCGGCTGCCAGTCCGCCTCCACAAACCAGGTCGCATAGGACAGGCCCGAGGTCGCCCGGACATTGCTTCCGAAGATCGCCGGATCGGCCACGAGGGCTCCCGCCGGATCGTTCACGATTTCCCAGGCCCCGAAAAGGGTCAGGACCCCGTCCGGAATCGGGTTGGCCAAAAGGTCGACCCCCTCCCGGGTAAAGAGAGCATTGGGATTCGCGCCTCCCGCTCCTGCCGCCGAGAGGGCGGACTGCCCCACAAGGGAAAAGACCCCCACCCGTTCGCCGTTGGTCGCCCCCCATCCTCCGAAGGACTGGGTGAGATGGGTAAAGAAGGAAAATCCGTCGTTGGCGGTGGGGATCCCCGCCGCCGCGGCCCCGGAGGCGGTGGACAGGCCGTCGGGATTCCCATAGAGGCCCGCGTTCGGCATGAACGAGACCGACAGTCGGGTCTCGCAGGGATCGGTGGAGAAGGCCTCCTCGCTTCCGCACCCGTTTTCGAAAAGATAGCCGAAGTAGCGAAGGGCGGTATGGTCGTTTTTCATCTGGAAGCGGTCGGCATCGTAGTAGGCCGGAAGGGCGGCCGCCCCGAAGCCGGCAAAGGGGAGCGCGCTGTTGGTGACGACCTCCGCCGTGCCCGGCTCAAAGTCGTCCATGACCCAGGGAGTCTCTCCCGCCGGCTGAAGGGAGCGCCGGCTCGAAAAGGGAACATCCTGCCCCGTGACCCCGGCGTAGAGATTGAGCAGGGTCGTTCCCATCAGGGCGTCGAAGCGGACCCAGAGAGCGGTGATCCCGAAGACCGGGCTCCCGGTGACCGGCCCCTGGATTCCGGGCTCGACCCAGAAGGAAATGTCCGGAGAAAGAAGTCCTCCCGAGAGGAGGGTCCAGGGGGTAGGGGCGACCGCCCCGTTTCCCCAGGTCCCGTTCCCGGAGCTGCCGTTTCCCCCGAGCGGCGTCGCCGGAATCCGGGCCGTGTCTCCGGACCCGACCTTGATCTGCGGGGCGGGGATCCCCACCCCCTCGACCGCAGCGCCTCCGTAGGCCATCGCCATGTGGAAGCCGATCGGAAAATAGCTCTGCCCCTCGGGCCGGGAGAACATCAGGTCGAGGCCGTTCCCCCGGCCGGTGGTCGAGAGCATGAAGCCCCTGTCCCGGAAAAACTCCCCCTGGTCGGAGAGCTTCGGCCACTGGATGTGGCAGAACTCGCAGGGGAGGTTGTAGCTTCGGGAGAAGCCGGCATACCCCCAGGCCGCAGGGGTCCTCCCCGAAAACAAGGCGATCCCCAGGAGCAGGAGAATGCCCCAGAGGAATCCCTGTCCACCTCCGGCCACTCCTCCCTTTTCCGGCCTGCCCTTTCCGTTCCGGTCCGGGTTAAAAATAGCTTCGCCCTCCGATCTTCAGATGAGAGCCGCGACCGTCTCCCCAGAAGGTTCCCGGCTGTTTCCCCGTCCCCAGAAAGAGCCCCAGCCCTCCGTGGGCCTCCATGACGAAGCGGATCCGGAAGTGGGACCCTTCGGTCGGGCTTCCCCGGAGGAGAGCGCCATCGGCCGCAAGCGAGAGGGCGGGGTCTACCATCGTAAGGTCCTTCAGAACGACTCGGGCCGGATCCTCCCGGACGAAGAAGGATCCCTTGCGGATAGCGAAGGCGGAGAGGGCCAGATTCTGAAGGGGATTGGAACTTCCGAGATGCACACCCCTGAAATGGACGCGGGCCGCATGGAGCCCCCTTGCGGAAAGGACCAGGTGGTCGATCTTCACCGTGAGCCCCCCGGAGCCACGGCCAGGGGGAGGCGCAATCCGAAGATCGTCGTAGGTCAGCCGATAGGGGATCCCCCCCGAGGTCGCCCGGGCGGTGATCCGGAGCCCCGTCTCCCGGGAGAGCTCGGAGAGAAACCGCTCCGGCTCGAAAGAGAGCCAGACGAAATACCCGAGGACACACACCCCGAGGACACCCCCCAGGACCAGCAAAAGGCGACTCTTCAAACCCTTCCGTCCCAACCCCTCACTCCTCCTCTCCCGCTGGATCCGCCAAATTCTCGATCTCCCCGCCCAGGAGCTCCCGGGCCTCGGCCTCGGGGAGGCGCTCCACCTCCCGGAGCTTGCGGTCCATGGCCCGGCTCCGGGTTCCCAGGCTCCGCACCGAGTTTGCGGCGGTCGACAGCTGGGCGGACAGCTTTTCCACCACCTCGTTGTATTTTCCGAACTCCTGACGGACCGCCCCCAGGATCTTCCAGACCTCTCCGGAGCGTCGCTCGATCGCGAGCGACCGGAATCCCATCTGGAGGGCGTTGAGGATCGCCGCCAGGGTGGTCGGTCCGGCCAGGGTCACATGGAACTCCCTCTGGATCTGCTCGAAGAGCCCCGGACGGCGCAGAACCTCGGCATAGAGCCCTTCCGTGGGCAGAAAGAGCAGGGCGAAGTCGGTCGTCCGGGGCGGCTCGATGTACTTCTCCCGGATCGTCCGGGCGAAGCTCCGGATCCGGGCCTCGAGCTCCTTTGCGGCCTGGGCCGCCGCCGCGGCATCCCCCGCCTCCGTGGCATCGAGAAGGCGCTCGTAATCCTCCTGGGGGAACTTCGCATCGACGGGGAGGAGCACCTCCCCCTCCGCCTCCCGCCCCGGAAGACGGATGGCGAACTCGACCCTCTCCTGGGTGTGCTCCCGGACCTGGGCGTTCTTCACATACTGCTCCGGAGCGAGGAACTGGTCGAGCAGGGCCCCGAGCTGGACCTCCCCAAAGGTCCCCCGGGAGCGGACATTCAGGAGGACCCGCTTGAGGTCCCCCACCCCGGTCGCCAGGCTCTGCATCTCGCCGATGCTCTTGTGGACCCGCTCGAGCTGCTCCGCCACCCGTCCGAACGACTCCCCGAGCCGTGTCTCGAGCGTCGTCTGGAGCTTCTCGTCGACGGTGCGGCGCATCTCGTCGAGCTTCATCTGGTTCTCGGTCCGGAGGGCGTCGAGCCGCCCCTCCACGCTCTGGCGGAGCTGCTCCATCGCCCGCTCGTTCTTCTCGGTCAGGGCGGCCAGGGAGGCGGACATCCCCTCCAGAAGCTCCTTCTGGCGGGTCCCGCTCTGCCTGAGCGTCTCCCCGAGGGTCTGCCCCAGAAGGGCGACCGCCCCCAGGAGCTCCTCCCGGAGGGCCCGGGCCCGGGGCTCCTCCCGGGCGGCGGCCTCCCCCAGCATCCCCCGCACCTGGTCGGAGCCGGCACGGAGAAGCCCCGAAAGCTCGCCCCGAAGATTGCGCTCCCGCTCCTCGTCCCCCTGGCGGAGCCGGTCGGTCTCCTCCCGGAGTAGGCGCGACATCCCGTCCCGGGAAAGGGCGCCAGCCCGGAGGAAGGCCATCAGGGAGAAAAGGGCGGCCAGAGCCGACAGAACGACAGCCAGAAGAATCACGGGATCACACCTCCGAAGGGGACGAACCGATCGGACAGGAAGGCGAACCGACACGGGGTATTGTAGCGGGAGCGCCCCCGAAACAGAAGCTCCGCCCGGACGCAACATCCGGAGCGTGGCCGGGGTCAGAGCTCATGCACATGAAGCGCCGCGGGAGGAACTCCCTCCCGGGCCAGCTCCGTCATGTGGGGGTGGTGGGTCAGAAAGAGGACCTGGCCCGTCTTCGCCACCTCGGCGAGAACCCGGAAGGCTTCCAGGGCCCGCCGGTTGTCCAGGGTCAGAAGGAGATCGTCGGCCACGAAGGGGACCGGTTCGGCCGTTTCGTTGTGGCGCATCACCGCCGCAAGGCGAAGCGCGAGGTAGAGGGCATCCCGGGTGCCGTCGGAGAGCTCGGAGGGCTCAAGACTCCGCCCATCCTCCCGGACCACGAGGAGCACCGCCTCCCCCTTCTCCCCCCATTCCGCCCGGAGGTCCCGGTAGCGGTCCCGGGTCAGGGTGGCGAGGAGACGGCCGGCCCGGCCCAGGAGCGGTCCCTGGTTCCGCTCCCGGTAGAGTTCGATCGCCCGTCGGAGCACCCCTTCCATCACGGTCGCCTCGACATAGCGTTCTGCCAGCTCCAAGAGCCGCGTCCGCTCAATCTCCGCCTCCTGAAAGAGGTCCGCCGCCTGAAGGGACTCGAGACGACGCGCGAGATCGCTCCGTTTTTCGACGAGAGCCCCCTGGAGAGACTCCCGGGTGTCCCGGACGGTGGCGAGCTCGTCTTGCAGGGCGGCGAGGCGGCTCCGAAGGTCGTCGGCGCTTGCTTCGCCGCAGGAAGCGAACAGCGCCTCGAGGCTCAACCCGTCTCCGGCCTCGAGCGTCAGGCGGACCACCTCCTCCCTCTGGGCCAGAAGGGCCCCCTTCTCCCGGGAACGGCGCTCAAGCTCCGGGAGGGCCTCCAGGGATTCGGCTCCCGCCTCCGTTCTCAGGCGGTCGAGCATCAGGAGGCGCGCAGACAGCGCTTCCGCATGCCGGTCCTTCCGCTCCCGGGCCTCCTTCTCCCGCCGGTCGAGGCCCTCCCCCGCGATCTCTTTTTCCCGAAGGGTCCGCAGGCTTCTGAAGAGTGCCCGGGCCCGCTCGGGAAGGGATGCGGGAGCCTCCGGGCCCAGGAATCGATCGGCCAGGGGGACCATCTCCCTCTCGAAGTTCCGGATGTCCTCCTCCATCTTGCCGATCCGCTCCCGCATCGCCGCCATCGCCCGAGAGAGTTCGTCGAGCCGGCCCAGGCGCTCCAGAAGGTCCCGGGCCTCCGCTGGCTCCGCCGGAAGGGCGAGACCGGCCTCTTCTCCCGACTTGCGGTAGGACTCCTCCCAGGAGGCCAAGTCCTCCTCAAGGCTCCTGACGGCCTCCTGACTTTCGGCCACCTTCACAAGGGCCAGCCGGTGGGCCTCTTCAACCTTCGTGGTCCGTCTCCTCTGTTCGTCGATCTCCCGCACGACGGCACGGCCCCGAACCAAGAGGGCCCCCAGCGTCTCACCCGCGGGCGAAGCCGCTCCAAGACGCGAGAGGGCGTCCGCCAGGTCCTCGCGAAGACGCGACTCCTCGGCCTCCTCGGCGGCAAGCGAGGCCTCGACGAGACCCAGGCGCTCCCCCTCGGCCAGGAGAGCCTCCCGCCTTCCGAGCCATTCCGCCATCGCCTCGGGAAGACGGTCCGGAAGGCCATCGGAGCCGGTCCGGATCATCCCCGGAGGCCACAGGGCGACCCAGTCCCCGGAAAGAGTCCTCCGTCTCTCCAGCAAACCCTGAAGGCGCGCTTCCTCCCGGGTGCGGATCCTTCCGGACTCCTCCCGATGGGCCCTGAGAAGGGCCAGCTCCACCGCCTCCTCCGAGCGGGCGGCAAGGCGGTCCGCCACACGGTCGCTCTCCCGGAGAAGGGATTCGAAACCGGCCCCGGGACCCCCCGCTTCGGAAAAGAAGTCCCGGAGGGCCCCGTCCGCGGCTCCCTCCCCCTCCAGATACCGCCTCCGGATGAGCTGCCAGCCCGCATCGCGACGGCTCCGGACCGCCCTGAGATCGGCCTCCGTCACGACCGTTCCGGCCGCCTCGAGGCGACTGATGCGTTGGGCGCGCTCCCGCTCCTCCGCTTCGAGGCGGGCGAGCCCCTCCCGGATCTCCTCTTCCTCCTCGAAGAGTTCCCGGAAGGACTCCTTCATCCGCTGCAGGCCGGACCCCTCCGGAACGGGAAGGGAGCGGAGGGCGGTCAGATCCTCGGCCCCGAGCGAGCGGAGAGACTCCGAGAGGAGCTGACGCCGAAGAAGACACGCGGCTCCTTCCTGTCGCCGGCCGGCCGCCCTCTCCATCAGCCGCTCTCCCCGGACCAGGAGACTTTCGAGGGGCGCCGTTTCGGGGATCTCCTTCAGGGTCGCCCGGTCCCCTTCTGAACGCTTGATCTCGGCCTGGGCCTTTTCCCGGTTCCGGCAGGCCTCGGCCAAGGATCCCTCGATCTGGGCCCGGCGATCGAGAAGGGTCCCGAGCTTCCGGCGGACAGCCGGCCGGGGCAGGCTCCGTTCGAGGGTCTCGGGAGTCCCCGGAAGCGACAGCTCCGCGAGACGTCCCCGGACCTCCTCCTCCATCAGCCGGAGTTCCTGCTCCTTCCGGGGAAGATCCGCCATCGTCTTCGCCACCGCGCCGAACTCCTTTTCGAGGGCGGCGACCGTCTCGGGGTCGGGGAGATCCCGGGGGGCTTCCCCCCTCTCGCTCCGCTCCCGGGCGATCTCCCGAAGCGCCTCCTCCGCCCGTTCGAGTTCGGCCCGTGCGGAAGCCGCCCCGCTTTCGGCCTCGATCCGCAGAGACGAGAATTCGGGCGGAAGAGACGGCACCTCTCCGAGCGCCGCAAGGCTCCGGACGATCGCGTCGTACTCCTGGCGGCGCGGCAGGATCCGGAGCGTCCGCTCGACCTGCCGGATCTCGCGCTCGAGTTCCGCGACCCGGAGACGAAGGCTCTCGACCTCGGAGGCCTTGCGCCGGATCTCGTCCTCCTCCCGACCGTAGTCCTGGGGGGAGACCGTCCGGATTTTGATTTCCCGGCGGATCTCCCCCAGCCGGGCGAGGATCCGGTTGATCCGGGGGTTTTTTCCGGTCGGGAGGAAGAGATCCTTGCGGGAGGCCGCCAGAAGCTCGAGCTTTTTCCGGAGGCTCACGATGCCGGCCCCGGCTTCGACGAGACCTTCCCCCAACGCCCCTTCGCCGGACTGGAGATCCTGTCCATGGGCCCGAAGACGGACCGGATCGAGGGAGAAAAGCCCTTCGAAGCTCTCCCGGGAGAGCCCTCCGAGAACGCGTGTCAGGGTCTCCTCGTCGAGCGGGGTCCCGTCGGGTCGGGCGAGAGGGGTCTTTCCCCGCCGCCTCCGGACGATCTCGAGGGTCTCCCCGTTTCCGGCCTCGAGGAGGGCCCCCAGCGCCATATCGGCCGTTCCCACCAGATAGGCGTCCTCGCTCCGGGCGGGGTATCCGAAGAAGAGGCTCGAAAGGGCCCGGAGGGTGGTGCTCTTGCCGGCTTCGTTGGGGCCCACGATCACATGGAGCCCCGGGCCCAGCGCCAGGCGCCGCTCCCGGAAGGGGCCGTAGGCCAGGAGGTCCAGCCGCCCGATCCTCATGGCTCCTCCGTCCGGTAGAGAAAATCGAGAAGACGCGGAAGGAGAGACTCCGGATCGGCCAGGGCGGGGAGAGCGTCGACCGGCGCCCGAAGCTCCTCGGGAAGGCTCCTCCGGAGGGGGGCGAGATCGGCGGCAAGGGCGGCCGCGACCCCCTCCCTCTCCGTCAGGACCTCGGCCAGGATTCCCCCGAAATCCGGGTCGGGGATCTCCCGGGGGCTCGGCGGCTCCGGGGAGGATTCGATCCGGACCCGTTCGATCCAGAGGTCGTCTATGGAGACTTCCGCCGCCACCTCCAGCACCAGCTGGCGAACCGAATCCGGCCGGTCGACGAAGGAGGCGGGAAGGGCGGAGCGCCCGGAGAGGGTGACCCGGACGGCGGCGGGACGGCCCTCGGACTCCCGGAGAATCCCCTCGAAGCCCTCCCGGAGGGGAGCGGCCAGCTCCCGGGGATGGGCGAGTCCCGTGAGATCGACCGGGAGGAGGTGCCAGCGCACGACGTCCAGGGGGACGAAGTCGAGGGAGGTGACCCGGTGGCCGTCGGTCTCGCAGAGCATCGCCCCCTTGGGTCCGGTCTCCTTCGCGTCGCGGCCCTGGAGGTTGCCGGGGTAGACGACGAAGGGCTCCCGGGAGAGGATCTCCCGCTTGTGGATGTGGCCCAGGGCCCAGTAGTCGTAGCCCCGGGCGAGGAGCTCCCCCAGGGCGCAGGGAGCGTAGGGGTCGTGCTCGGCATAGCCGCCGAGCGAGGTGTGGAGGAGGGCGATGTTGAAGAGCCCCGGCACGGGGGGAGGAAAGCCTGCGGCGAGGTTCTCGGAGACCGGTCCGGGGGCGAAGCTCTGGCCCGTCACCGCCACGCCGTGCTCCTCCAGGACCACCGTCTCGGGCCCCCTGTCCGACAGGACGGTCGTGTTGGCGGGAAGGTCGAGGTAACGACTGATCCGGTTGGCGGCGTCATGGTTTCCCCGGACGATCACAACCCGGATCCCGCCTTCGGCGAGGCGGGAGAGCTCCCGTCTCAGAAAATGGACCACCTGCATGTTCGGGTTGTCGTGGTCATAGAGATCACCGGCCAGAAGGAGCAGGGAGGCCCCTTCCTCGATGGCCCTGTCCACCAGGGCGGAGAAGGCCTCCCGCGTCGCCCTCCGGAGGCGGGACTGCTGCTCCGGGTCCTCCAGGGCCAGGTTCCGGAGGGGACTGTCGAGGTGGATGTCCGCGGCGTGAAGAAATTTCATGAGTCCTCCCCTTTCTGGGCTCTTTCTCGCATGGGTTCGGCCCGTTTTTGCCCCGAAGGACAGGTTTGGGGCGACATGGAGACAGCATAGACCAGCTCCCCTTTATTTGGAATCTACCCCAAAGATCCCGGAGGGGGTATAGTGTCCTGCATGACGATTGGCCGGCCCCCGACAGGGCCGGTCTCCCGCACCCCTTTTACGGAGGATCCATGATCGTTCTTCGCAAGAGTTCCGAGAGGGGCCACGCCGACCATGGGTGGCTCGACAGCCGGCACACCTTCTCCTTCGCCGACTATCACGACCCGGACCATGTCCAGTTCGGCGCCCTCCGGGTCATCAACGAGGACCGGGTCCAGCCCGGCCGCGGCTTCGGCACCCACGGCCATCGCGACATGGAGATCATCAGCTATGTCGTTTCGGGAGCCCTCGCCCATGCCGACAGCATGGGGGAGAGCGCGATCCTCCGCCCCGGCGATGTCCAGCGGATGACCGCCGGCACCGGGGTGCGCCACAGCGAATCCAACCCCTCCTCCGGGGAGGCGGTCCATTTCCTTCAGATCTGGATCCTGCCCCGGACCCCGGGACTTCCCCCGGGGTACGAGCAGAAGCACTTCTCTCCCCGGGACAAGAAAAACCGGCTCTGTCTCGTCGCCTCCCCGGAGGGTCGGGACGGCTCCCTCACCCTCCATCAGGACGCCCGGCTCTTTGCCGCCATCCTCGAGGAGGGAATCACGGTGACCCATGAGACCCGGCCGGGCCGACGGCTCTGGGTGCAGGTCGTCTCCGGCGCCTGCACGGCCAACGGCGTGGCCCTCTCCGAAGGGGACGGGGCCGCCATCACGGGAGAAATCCAGGTGGCGCTGACGGGAACCGCCGCCTCCCGGGAGAGCGAGATCCTCCTCTTCGACCTGGCCTGACACCAGACCCACAAGACCGGACCACCCCCCAATCGCGAGGAGCCCATGAAACGAAAAGCTGACACGGCCGGCCGGATCGAAATCCAGAAGGACGGCCCCTATCTGGTGACCGGGACCCTTCCCCTCGAAACGATGACCATCGGCACGAACCGGGCGGGAGAATCCGTCCGATGGGAGAAGGGCCCCGCCCTTCCCGCCGGAGAGACCTACGCCCTCTGCCGCTGCGGAGCAAGTGCCAGCAAGCCCTTCTGCGACGGCTCCCACGCCGGCATCGACTTCGACGGAACCGAAACCGCTTCCCGGCTCCCCTTCGAAGAGCAGGCCGAGATCTTCGAAGGGCCCCACTACGACCTCCTCGATGCCACCGAGCTCTGCGCCCTGGCCCGCTTCTGCGATCCCCACGGACGCGTCTGGAATCTCGTGGACCAGACGGAAGAGCCTGTAGCGCGGGAGCACTTTCTCCAGGAGGTCAAGGATTGCCCCGCCGGCCGTCTCGTGGCCCGGGACCTGGCAACCGGAGAGCTGATCGAGCCGGATCTCGCCCCGTCGCTCGGCCTGGTCGAAGATCCCGCCGCCCGCTGCTCCGGTCCGATCTGGGTCCGGGGTGGGATCCCGGTGATCGGCTCCGACGGACGACCTTACGAGGTGCGCAACCGGGTCACCCTCTGCCGCTGCGGGGCCTCCCTGAACAAGCCCTTCTGCGACGGGACCCACGCCGAGATCGGGTTTCGGGCGGACTCCTGAGGACTCCCCGATTCCCCCCGCGAAGAGCGAGCCGTCCGGACTAACCGGACCCCGGGGAGACCTGGCGCCCGTAGCGGTCGAAAAAATCCCGGAGAACGAAGGCGCGCACCCCGGCCTCCCTTTCCGCGGGGTCGGCGGACTGGAACCCCTGCCAGTCGAGGGTTTCGAGGCAGTTCTTGCAGACCCGGAGGGCCCGGAAGGACGCACTCCCCTGGATTTTGAGATCGAAGAGGCCGTCCTCCCGGGTGCTCACGACATACCGGTGAGCCCGGCCGGAGAGCCACATGGCCTCGAGCGTCCGGCAGCGGGCGACATTGAACCGGGGCAGGCTCCGCTCCTCTGGTTCCCATCGCCCGTCCCCTCCCCGAAACGACGTCTCCCGGATATAGAGGCCCACCCGCCGGTCCCTGTAAGCGAGGGTCCCGTCGGACAGGACGCGGATCGCGTCAGAGGACACCTCGATTCTTTTTTTAAAAAATTAGTTTAATATTCAAATGATCCATGCATATTCATAGACGATTATTCCTGAAAACTTTTTAAAAAATTTCAGAATTATCGTTTCCTTCACAATTCAATCTCATTAAATAACTAAGCCTATACCAAAGGGATTACTTCTTATGTCCCGAAAATCTCTTCCTGGATACGATGCCCAATCGAAAATCCTTGCAGACCGGTATGAATCAATGGATTTTAAAAAGGTTCACAGCTGGCTTTTTCCCTTTTTACCCAACACACGAGGCTCAGCCCTAGATGTTGGCGCAGGATCGGGGCGGGATGCCAAAGGTTTGCTGGATTTAGGATTTGATGTAGTGGCCGTCGAGCCTTCTGCCCAAATGCGTATTGAAGGTCAGAAACGCCATCCAGAACCAGAAATTCTTTGGATTGACGAATCCCTCCCAGGCCTCGACGCCATTGTTCGCCAAGGACTCTCTTTTGACCTGATCCTTTTAAGCGCCGTATGGATGCATGTTTCCCCAAACGATCGTCCTCGGGCCTTTCGAAAACTCGTCTCATTGCTTAAACCTGCCGGCATTCTGGCCATCACCCTCCGACAAGGTCCGAGAGACCCTGATCGCCCCATGTTTGACATATCCGTCGAAGAGTTTGAACATTTGGCAAGATCGCATGGAATGTCGATTCTCCATTCCAGCACCCAGGGAGATCATCTGGGACGGTCTGAGATCACCTGGCATCATTTGGCAATGAAGTTTCCAGATGATGAAACGGGAGCGCTACCTCTTTTTCGACATGTAATTTTGAAATCCGATAAAAGTTCAACATACAAATTGGGGCTACTTCGATCCATCTCCAGGATCGCCGATGGATCTCAGGGAATGGGACGGTTTATCAGTGACGATTTGATTTCCATCCCACTGGGACTGGTTGGTTTGTATTGGATTCGCCTCTACAAACCGCTTATTTCCGCAAATCTTCCTCAAAATCCTAACAACAAAGGGACTCAGGGCCTTGGGTTCGTTGGGGAATCCTGGCGCCACCTTGATCTCTCTCTGCTTGATCTCCGGCCAGGGATGCGATTTTCAGGGAAAGTCGCTCTTGCACTCCATCAATCGATTAGGGATGCGGTTGAAACCATCAGATC
>JAKADN010000094.1 GCA_021820445.1 Nitrospirota bacterium
TCCGGTCGGCATCTTTGCGGCATTCGTCCTGATGGCGCGCCAAGGGCTCACCGCCAATATCATGTCTCTCGGAGGGATCGCAGTCTCCATCGGGGTCATGGTGGACGCGGCCATCGTGATGATCGAGAACATGCACAAGCATCGGGAGCGCTCAGACGATGCAGAAAGCCCTTGGGACACGGCCCTGCGATCCGCACGGGAAGTCGGTCCGTCCCTCTTTTTCTCTCTCCTGGTGATCACGGTGTCGTTTCTTCCGATCTTCGCCCTTCAGGAGCAGGAGGGACGCCTCTTCAAGCCGCTGGCCTTCACCAAGACCTGGTCCATCGCCATTTCCGCCGCCCTGTCGATCACCCTGGTCCCCGTCCTGATGGGATTTCTGATCCGAGGGAAGATCGCCCAGGAGCGGAACAACCCCGTCAACCGGCTCCTGGTCTGTCTCTATCGGCCGCTTGTCGGGTGGGCGCTCCGTAATCGAAAGCTGACGCTCGTCATGGCCGGAGCGTTTCTTTTGACGGCGGCCGTCCCCTTGATGCATCTGGGAACGGAATTCATGCCGCCTTTGTACGAAGGGGATCTCCTGTACATGCCGACATTGACGCCCGGCGTCTCCGTCGGGGAGTCGGCCCACCTGCTCCAGATCACCGACCGCCTGATCCGCACCGTGCCGGAGGTGGACCGGGTCTTCGGCCAATCCGGCCGGGCGGAAACTGCGACCGATTCGGCCCACCTTACCATGTTCGACACGGTCGTCATGCTGAAACCCCGAAACGAGTGGCGTCCCGGGATGACCCTTTCCATGCTCAAGGAAGAACTTGACCGCGTCGTTTCACTTCCGGGTGTCTCCAATATCTGGACGATGCCCATCATCAACCGGGTGAACATGCTGTCGACCGGGATCAAATCCCCTCTCGGGATCAAGGTCACGGCCCCTTCGCTCGAGACGATCGACCGGCTCGACCGCCAGATCCGCGACGTATTGAGGAGACTTCCGGAGACCTCTTCGGTCTATGCCGACCGGCTCACAGGAGGGCGCTATATCTCAATCAACATTCACCGATTTTTCGCAGCCCGATACGGTCTGAACGCAGATGACGTCAACCGCATGGTCCGGACCGCCATCGGGGGAGAGACCTTGACGACGGTGCTCCAGGGCCGCGAGCGCTTCCCGGTGAACCTAAGGTATCCACGAAACGATAGGGGATCCCTGGAAGCGATCGGATCCCTTCCGGTTCCCACGCCGGGAGGGGGGCAGGTACCGCTGTCCCGTCTCGCTTCGCTTACGATCGAAGAGGGACCCACGATGATCAAAACCGAAAACGCCCGCCTGACCGGGTGGATCTATATCGACATCAAGGGAGGCGACCTTGGGGGGTATGTCGCGCGGGCCAAAAAGGCGATCGCCCGGTCCGTCCAGCTTCCGGCAGGGACCACCCTGACCTGGTCGGGACAATACACATCGATCGAGCGGGCGCGCAAAAGGCTGGCTCTTGTGCTCCCCCTGACCCTTCTGATTATCGTGGCCCTCCTTTACGTCCATTTTCGAAACCTCACCAAGACGGGAATGGTTCTTCTTTCGTTGCCGTTCGCGGTCCTCGGGAGCCTGTGGTATCTGTACTGGCTCCATTACCGCCTTTCCGTGGCGGTGGTCACGGGGATGATCGCGCTGGCCGGAGTCGCGGTCGAGTTCGGGATCGTGATGATTCTCTACCTCGATCGTTCCGTCGAACGGCGAAAGACCGAAGGCCGGCTGATAACACCGGAAGACCTCGATTTGGCGGTTGTCGAGGGAACGCTCTACCGGCTGCGCCCGATCGCCATGACGGGAACCGTGGTCCTCGCGGGGCTGCTTCCGATCATGCTGAGCCACGGGACCGGGTCGGATGTCATGAAGCGGATCGCCGCCCCGATGGTTGGCGGAATGGCGACAGCAATCGTTTTATGTCTTTTGGTGATCCCCGTTCTGTACAGGGTGTGGAAGGAGGCCGACATCCGCAAGGCCAAAACGGACATGGGACAGGGCCTCCAACCCCCACAGCGGAAGGGGACGGATCCCCTTCCCACGCAATCCCACTTCCAACACGGAGACCGAACATGAACCAAACCACAAAACGGATCACGACTCTGACAGGGATCTTCCTGGGTGTTTTCCTGGCCGGGACAATGGCCTTGGCCGACGACATGGAAAACATGAACGGAATGACGGATACGTCGCCGGGGATGGGCAACATGTCCTCCTCCGCACCCGTAGGTCACGGAAAGGGAGTCGTCGAAGCGATCGACCGGAAAGCCGGGACGGTGACCATCAAGCACGGCCCGATCAGAGAGTTCGGATGGAGCGGCATGACCATGACCTTCACGCTCCGCCACCGGTCTTCCCTGAAATCTCTCAAGACTGGGGACCATGTCCGCTTCTATGTGGTTCAGGACAGCCAGGGATCGGCCGTGATCACGAAGATCCGTCCAGTTCACTGAAGGTCGTCGCAGGGAGGGAAAACGATGAATCGGAGGCAGGCTTTAAAGACGATGGGTGCGACGGTTGTCGCGGTGCTATTGTACCCCCTATTGCCGAAAGGAGGATCGATCCAGTCCTGGGCCGACACTCTGCCCCCTAAAAAAATAGACAAGAAAACGGCCCGTTATCAGGACCATCCGGAGGCCGGAAAGATGTGCATGAACTGTCGGCATTTCATCCCCCCCGAGGGGATGTCCTCCATGATGGGAGGGATGGGACAGGACATGGGGGGCATGAACGGTCCGATGGGGATGGGACGCATGATGGAGGGGGCCTGCAGGGTCGTGGCGGGTCCCGTCAGTCCCATGGGGTATTGCCGGTTTTACGAAAGGAACGGCTAGCGGTTCGAATTCGCAAGGCATCACAGGAAAAGCGTATCCTGGAATCCCCCGGGATGCGAAAGGGGAATGGCGCTTCTCGCCATGTCCTTCGATTCGCTCGAACTCTCTCAGGAGGAATCATCATGAAAAATTCTCTGCTCGCAATTGCCCTCTCATTGTCGGTCCTTTGGCCAGCCGTATCCCAGGCGGCCAACCCCTATACGATCATGATGGATCAACGGATGCAAAAAGCCCAGCACGAGTTGGATCTGGCCAAAAAAAAGAGGGCTGAACAAGAGAGACTTCTCCGGGAAAACCTGTCGCTGATGAAGGAAAACCTCCGGCTGATGTCCGAAAACATGGTGAAGATGGACAGGCAGATGGAGAGGTTCAAAAGTACAAGAGCGAGCATCATCGTCGGATGGCCTCCATGATGGAAGTCATGGCCCAGGAGCATGGCTACGTCCTCAAAGTCCTGAGCCAGATGGTGGAGAGGCGGGAGATCCGGAACGGGATACACTCCGCGCCTTCCGGAAAATAGGTCTGGAGGAACGACATCCTGATTCATTTTGCTGCTGCACCCGGTATGATTGGGGATCCGAACGGGTCGGATGGAACCGGGTTCGCTCTTGGACGCCTTCGGTCAAGCCGGTCTCTTTCGACGCCCGGATGCTGCGCCCGAACACGGTTGATCGGGCTGTCCGTCCGATATGCCGGTGGATTGCAAGGCCGAGCCCGGGGCCGGAACCGGGAGCTCCCCGATCCCGATCGGAAGCTGCCAGTCAAAAATGCCCTTGTTCTGTCCGGTAACGATCCGGCTCATGCGGGGTAAGCCTTCGCCGAACCCGTCAGAGAGGAGATGAGGTGAGGACGTGAAGATCTTCTGGAGGCTGGAGGGGGTAGAGGTAGATGTCCTTGGCGGGAAGGGCCTACTGGTTTTTGACGTCGAGCTTTCCGCGTCCCTGGGGCTTGCCGACAGAAATCCAGTTGACGGATTCTGGGCTGCGCCGACGTACCGGCCGGCTTCAATCCCGGCCTGACAATGCGGGGAGGAAAGATCGTTTCTGTCGATCTCCTGACCCAAGTTTTCCCGGCGGAGAACCGGGACCGGATCGTCCAGGTATTCGAGACTGTTGCCGACTCCAATCGATCCATTTTTTGAAAAGGAAAGGTGATCTGGCGCGATGAGACAAAAACTCTCTCGGCTCTCGAAATCCGACCTCGTATCCGTTTCGGAAATTGCCTACCGGAGCCTCTCCATCCGAACCAGAAAGGAAATGGAAGACCTCCTCGGGGAGGTGTCCGATCTTGTCCCGGCGACGGGAATCGTGTCCGGGTTCGCCTCCGCTGATCCCCTAAATCTCCCGCTCCTCGATCCCAACTGTATCGTCAACGGGGGGTTCCCCCAATCCTGGCTTTCCCTGTACCTGGAACGGGGCTTCCATTGCCTCGACCCCGTGTTTCGGAAGCATTTCGGGGAGTATAAGACCCAGGTCTGGAGCCAGACTTATCGGACGGTGTCCCGCCAGGACGAGAAGGAGTTCATCGCCCTCTCCCGGAATTTCGGGCTGGACGAGGGGGTCACGATGGGACACCGATCCCCGTCCCGGGCGTCCGGGAGCTGCTTCTCCTTCTCGGGGAGCGAGTTGCCCCGGCACGAGCGGCATATCCAGCTGCTCGAGTGTCTTCTTCCCCACCTCCATGTGGCGATTTCAAAACTCTTTTCGCCTCCTTTTTTCGCCGGGACTCCTCTGACGGCCCGGGAGAAGGAAGCGCTGACATGGAAAAAAGAGGGGCGAACCGCCTGGGAGATTTCCCGATCCATGAAAATCAGCGAACGCACCGTCGTCTTCCACCTCCGGAACGCCATGCGCAAGCTTGGGGCCAGAAACAGCGCCCAGGCGATGGCGGCTGCCCTCTCCCTCGGGTTGATCGACTGACTGGAACGTCGGGTCGAGCCTCGGCGTGACCTGTCAATTTTGACAGCTTGTTTTTGAGGTCCTCTCCCTTCTAAGATTTCTGGAAGATGAAAAGGGAAAGGACGATAATCCTTGAAACTCAGGCTGTTCCAGATCGACGCTTTTGCGGACCGTCTGTTCGAGGGAAACCCCGCCGCGGTCGTTCCTCTCGAATCATGGCTGCCCGATGCCCTTCTTCAGTCCATCGCCTCCGAGAACAACCTCTCCGAAACCGCCTTCTTCGTTCCTTCGGGATCGGGATTTCGCCTCAGATGGTTCACCCCGGAATGTGAAGTCGACCTGTGCGGCCATGCCACTCTCGCTTCGGCCCATGTTCTCTTTCGTCACCTCGGTTATCCCGGAAATTCACTCGTTTTCGATACCCGGAGCGGGGATCTCGCCGTCGAGGAGAGAAACGGACTGATTGTCATGGACTTTCCCGCCCATCGAAAGCCTGTCCGCCTCCTGACAAATTGATTGTGGGGTTGGGAAAAGTCCCGGTGGAGGTCTTGACCGGAAAGTCCTATATCGCCGTCTTCGAACGCGCCGAGGAGATACGCTCTCTCGCCCCCGACGACGCAATCCTGCGTACTTTGGACTTGCAGGGGGTCTCGGTCACGGCTCCGGGAGGAGGGCTCGGACAGGATATCGATTTCGTCAGCCGCTATTTCGCTCCGAAAGTCGGAGTTCCCGAAGACCCTGTCACAGGATCTGCCCACTGCGCCTTGGCTCCGTATTGGGCGGAGCGGCTCGGAAAAAACCGTGATGAAGGCCCGGCAGTTATCGAAATGCGGCGGGACGGTGTTTTGTGAAATCAGGAGAGATCGCGTCTTCCTCTCGGGAAGAGCGGCGACATTTCTGGTGGGAGAGAGCGACATTCCATATTTTGTAGAATGTGATGCAAGGAAGGGGTATTCCAAATTCCTTTCGCTGCAGACTCCTCTTTAGGGAGAACCAATTCGGTGAATCCTGTCGTACAGCTCCACGGAACGGGTTGCGGGATCGCCAGCGTGGCTGCGATCGTCGGCCTTTCCTACAAGGAAGCGCTGGCAGCTGCAGAATCTCTTGGCATTTTTCCCCATGACAGGGCGTTGTGGACGGGAACATCGCACGTTCGGGCACTTCTGGACCGTTTTGGCGCGAAGACGCCTTTGAGGGAGACACCCTTTTCCTCCTGGGAGGGGCTTCCCGACCTCGCTCTGCTGGCGATCAAATGGCATCTCGAAAAGGGGATCCCTTCCTGGCACTGGGTCGTCTTCGCCCGCGAGGCCGGGAGAGCCATCGTGCTC
>JAKADN010000095.1 GCA_021820445.1 Nitrospirota bacterium
TCCCTCCGGCCGAGCCGACGCCCCCCCTCTCGGAGCCTCCCGTTCCCGAACCAACCCCCGAGCCCGCGGAGGAGATCCCGGCAGAGCCACAGGAGGAACAGGAGCCGGAACCTTCCCCTGCGCCCGAGCCTGAGCCAGAGCCGGAGCCCCTCCCTGAGCCCCTCCCTGAGCCCCTCCCTGAGCCCCCCAAGGAGGAAGCCCCTCCCACGATGGCCGAACCGGAACCGGAGGAACAGGAGCCGGAGCCCGAAGTCCCCTATCCTCCTGCGCCCGCTCCGGAACCTGTCGCTCCCTCCGCGCCTCCGTCCCTTCCCGAGGGGGTCGCAGGAAAGATCGTGGATGCGGTTCAGAAGCGGATGGGCCGGGCCTTTACCGGCTATGTCCGGGCCTCCCTCGATGGCCTGTCTGTGGAGACATCCGATTCCGGACAGTGGGGAGACATCCTGGCGGCCGAAGGGGTCGAGATCGTGCGCGCGGTCTCCGACATGACCCGGATGCTCGGATGGGGAGATCTTCAGGGAACGGTCGTCTGGATGGACCGGGCGACGCTTTACGGACTGCCCATCGGCACGAACGAAGCCCTCTTTCTGGCGCTGAAGCCGGGCGCCAACATCGGTCTTTGTCGTCTCCTCGTGGCCCGGACGATCGAAGAGGCCCTGAAGGATCAGGAATGACATGTATAAGATCCTGATTCTTCAGGGCCCGAACCTGAACCGCTTGGGAAAGAGGGAGCCGGGACATTACGGGACACGGACCCTGGCCGAGATCCATGAGGAGATCGAGGCTCTTGGCAAGAGCGAGGGCTTTCTTCCGGTCTTTTTCCAATCGAACCACGAAGGGGCCATCGTCGACCGGATCCATGCCGCAGGAGAGGACGGAACCCATGGGGCGGTGGCCAATCTTGGCGCCTACACCCACACCAGCATCGCCATTCGCGATGCCTTTCTCTCCGTGGAGATCCCCGTCGTCGAGGTCCACCTCTCCAATGTCTTTCGCCGGGAATCTTTCCGGGCGACGAGCCTTGTCTCCGACATTGCCGTTGGCACCATCGGGGGTCTCGGCCCTGTCGTCTACCGACTCGGCCTCCTGGGGCTTCTTGACCATCTTCAAAGAAAAGCCCCCGGAGTGCCGCGCACATAAACGTCACCTCCGGCACGTCCGGAGACATCAAGGAGCATGAATGGCCGTTATCGTCACCAGTGACTTTCGTGGTGGAGCAAGACTTGAAGTGGATGGAGAGCCCTATTTCATCGTCGAATTTCAGCATGTCAAGCCCGGAAAGGGCGGAGCCTTCGTCCGGACGAAGCTCAAGAACATGAAGACGGGTCTTGTCATCGAGAGAACCTTCCGCTCCGGGGAAAAGTTCGATGTTCCCGACGTGGAGGAGAAGACGATGCAGTTCCTTTATGCCCAGGGCGAGGACTACTACTTCATGGACAACGAGTCCTACGAACAGATCACCCTGACGAAGAAGGATCTCGGAGACCGCATTCTCTTCCTGAAGGAGCAGATGCCGGTCAATATCCTCTTTTACAAGGAGAAGCCCATCACCATCGACCTTCCGACCTTCGTGGACCTGACCATCGTCGAGACCGATCCGGCCCGGAAGGGGGATACCGCGTCCGGAGGCTCGAAGCCGGCCAAGGTCGAGACCGGTGCCACGGTCAAGGTTCCCTTCCATCTTCAGGAAGGCGACGTGATCAAGGTCGACACCCGCACATCGGAATACATCGAACGGGTCCGTTCCGGAAGCTGACCCCCCAACGAACGAACCCGGAGGACATCTTTTCATGACAAACGAGGATATCAAGGAGATCCTGGGGCTTGTCAGGGAGCACAACCTCATCTCCTTCGAATTCGAGCGGGACGGGGCCCGGATCAAGATCGCCCGGTCCCCCCTCTCGCCGGGAACCCTCAGGATCTCCCACGAGGGGGAGGAGATGCTTCCCTCTCCGTCGGGACCGGCCGCTCCGCCTTCAGCCTTGCCGGCGGCACGCTCGGAGAAGGTCCGCGTCATCACCTCGCCCATCGTCGGAACCTTCTATCGCTCCTCCTCTCCGGACGCATCACCTTATGTCGAGGTGGGTAGCCCCGTGGCCAAGGGACAGATCCTCTGCATCATCGAGGCCATGAAGCTCATGAATGAAATCGAGTCGGAAGTGGAAGGGACCGTCCGGGCCTTCCTTGTGGAAAATGGCCAGCCTGTGGAATACGGCGCTCCGCTCATCGAGATCGACCTGAAGGCCGAAGAGGCATCCTGATGGCCTCTTCTTCGAAGCGATCATTCAAAAAGGTCCTGGTGGCCAACCGCGGAGAGATCGCCGTCCGGGTCATTCGCGCCTGTCGGGACCTGGGGCTTTCCACGGTGGCGATCTATTCGACCGCCGACAGGAATGCCCTCCACGTTCAGATGGCCGACGAAGCCGTCTGCGTCGGGCCTCCCGAGGGACACGCCAGCTACCGGAACATCCCCAACATCATCAGCGCGGCCGAGATCTCCCAGGCGGAGGCCATCCATCCGGGGTACGGCTTTCTCTCGGAGAATGCCCACTTCGCCGAGATCTGCCACGCCGCAGGGATCACCTTTATTGGGCCCTCCCCGGAGACGATCTCCCTCATGGGAGACAAGGCCCGGGCCAAGGCCCTCATGCGGGAGGCCGGCGTTCCGGTCGTTCCCGGAAGCATCGGAACGATCGCCACCGAGTCCGAGGGGCTCGATGTCGCCTCCGAAATCGGCTACCCCCTCATCATCAAGGCCTCGGGAGGCGGCGGGGGACGGGGAATGCGCATTGTCACCAGCCCCGAGGAGTTTTCCAACGCCTTCCAGACCGCCCAGACGGAAGCGCTCCAGGCCTTCGGCAACAAGGAGGTCTACATCGAGCGCTTTTTCGTCAACCCCCGCCATGTGGAGATCCAGGTGCTGGGGGATTCCGACGGGACGATTTACACCCTGGGCGAGCGGGACTGCTCGATCCAGCGCCGCCACCAGAAGCTTCTCGAGGAGGCCCCCTCCCCCTTCATCACGGCCGCCCTGCGGTCGGCCATGAGCCAGGCGGCCATCGCCGCCTCGAAGGCCGCGGACTACGTCAATGCCGGAACGGTGGAATTTCTCGTCGATCCGGAGGAGCGATTCTTCTTCATCGAGATGAACACCCGCATCCAGGTGGAGCATCCCGTCAGCGAATCGATCTTTCGCTACGACCTCGTCAAGGCCCAGCTTCTGGTGGCACTGGGAGAGCCCATCGCCTCCCCTCCGGCCAAGCCGGAGGGCCATGCCATCGAATGCCGGATCAATGCCGAAGACCCCTGGACCTTTGTCCCGTCTCCGGGAACGATCACCCGGCTCCTTCTTCCGGGAGGCCCGGGAATCCGCGTCGATACCGCCGCCTACCAGGGAGCGGTCATCCCTCCCCACTACGACAGCCTTGTGGCCAAGGTCATCGCCACCGGCAAGAATCGCGACGAGGCGATCGCCCGGATGATCCGGGCCCTGCGGGAGATGACAGTGGAAGGGATCAAGACGACGATCCCCTTCCACCTCGAGGTCCTTGCCGATCCCACCTTCCGGTCCGGCCGCTATTCGACCTCCTTCGTCGAGCACTTCATGGAGCGCCGGGAGGCTCTCCCGAAAAATCCGTCGAAGGATCCGGAAGCGGAGGACTGATCCTCCCATGAACCCTCCCTTCCCCCGCCTCCTTTATTTGGCCGGAACCCAGGACTTCGACTCCGTCGACTCCTTCGAGCGCCATCTCCGCACCCTTCTCGAGGCCGGTCTTCCCTGGTTCCAGCTCCGGGACAAACGCCTCGATGACAGGGCTCTCTCTCTTTTGGCCGATCGGGTCCGGCTCTGGACAAGGGAGTGCGGGACTCTCTTCACCCTCAACGACCGTCCGGACATCGCCCTTCTGTGCGAGGCGGACGGGGTCCATCTGGGGCAGGAAGACCTGTCGGCGCTGGAGGGAGCGCTTTCTTCGGAAGAAAGACAAAAAAGGCCGATGCACCTGGGGATCTCGACCCACAACAAAAACGAGGTTCTTCGGGCCCTGACCCACCACCCCGATTATTTGGGAGTGGGACCGGTCTTTGCATCGATGACAAAGGAGACGGGCGTCGCCCCCCGTGGCGTGGCGGCCCTCTCCGAGACGCGGGCACTGACGACTCTTCCCTTGGTGGCCATCGGAGGGATCACCCTGGAAAATGGGGCGGCTCTTCTGGCGGCAGGGGCAGCGTCATTGGCGGTGAGCTCCCTGCTAACTCGAGCCGATTCTCCGGAGGAGGGGCTCAAGGCCCTGCTGGTATTATGAACAGGTGAATCGAGGAGTTCTGCCTTGATCTTTCGGCAAGTCGGAAAGTGGACCTTTCTTATCTTTGCATCACTTTTCCTGTATGCGCTTATCCTCGAAGCCCAGATCCATTTCTGGGGCAGTGTCCTGGCCCCCCACGAGCATGCATTCCTTGGAAGAACCGGGTATTATGCGGATCCGTTACAGTTCATGTGGTTCTTGAACTGGTGGAACGATGCCCTTTCTCACCACATCAATCCTCTCTATAGCGACTTCCTCTGGTACCCGACAAAGGTGTCGACCCTTTGGGTGACATCGATTCCCTTTCTGTCAATCATGACCGCCCCGCTCCAAAAAGCCTACGGGATCGTCTTCACATACAACCTCCTGACGATCCTCTCTCCGATTCTTGCAGCGACCTCCGCACTCATCCTATGTTATTTTCTGACGGGATCGTGGCTACCATCGTTTATAGGTGGATTTTTCTTTGGGTTTTCTTCTTATGAATTTGATTGTCTATTGGGTGGAGACTTCAATCTTTCCTTTGTCCCCATTCTTCCCCTTGTTGTGCTTGTCACAATCATCTCTCCAGGAGCGAAGCTCAGAAAAGAGCTCCTTCTTTCCTCATTACTTGGGGTACTTCTTGTCGCAGAATTTCTCGTGTCGACAGAGATTCTTGCCATTCTTGTTTTCTTTTCAACCCTTTCCATGGTCTTTTTTTATTTTACCTACCACAATAAACAGCTTCTCATTCATCTCTCAAAAAGGATCGGAGCCGGACTTCTCGTGGCAAGCCTCATGCTGGCACCGTTGATCCCATCCCTGCTCCATGGAAAAGTCTATGGAGGAGGAAAGGCCATGAATACCTTTGATGTAGGAAATGATCTGCTTTCATTTGTTACTCCGCCTCCAAGCCAGTTGATTTCATATAGGGTTCCCCTTCCATGGTACGACAATGCCTCTGGAGGAGGATATTTGGGGATTCCAGTTGTCCTTATTGTCCTTATATATGCCCGGTCCCAATGGAAATTCCCGCAAGGAAAATTTCTCATCTCTCTCATGGGATTAACGCTTCTCCTTTCCTTGGGTGCCACCTTTCATCTCTTTGGGCTCTGCCTGAGCCCCCTCCCCTGGACTCTCGCCGAACATCTCCCATTGATTGGTTATGCTCTGGCAATGCGATTCACACTCTACTTTTGGCTGGTCTTTGCCGTCGTCGTTTCCCTCTGGTTGCTAGAGGAACCCATAAAATCCAGAGAATATCTAAAAAAAATTGGATTGCTACTCCTGGCCATCCTCTTTCTCTGGCCAAAACCTTGGCACCAGAACCGGATCGTGAACCATCCAATTTTTGCAACGGGGGAAGTTTGCACAATCCTCCCGCCGGGAAAGACTCTCCTCTACTTTCCATGGGAAGGAGGAAAGATCGACTATCAGCAGCTAGCAGCCCATCTGTGCTTTAAGGCGGCGGAGGGATACTACGGAGCCGTGCCCCACCCATTCAATAAATGGCCGTTGAACTATCTTTTCGTTCGGCACAAATTCAAGGAGATGTCTCCCACCATTTTTCATCAGTATCTTGCCAACTTTAATGTGGGGCTCGTTGTTATTTCCAAGACACTGGGCAATAGGACAGATCTTGAAGTTCTTCTGGAGAAATCGGGATTTGAGCGCTCTTCGGACCCGCCGAAA
>JAKADN010000096.1 GCA_021820445.1 Nitrospirota bacterium
ACGGAGAGTCCCCGGATCGGAGGGTATCGTCTGGAAAGACTGAGGGGCGATGGAAGGAGTTCCGGGGAAGGAAGGACTTAACCGGTGTCGGCGAAGGGGGAGGCGCCGGGAAGAGGCCGGGCGAGAGGCTGTTTCCGCTCCGGGTCCATCTTCCAGGGGAGCCACGGGGAAGGGTCGATCGCCCGAAGACATTCTCCGAAGGCATCGACCTTGTCGGAGTCGGCCGGGTCGGGAGAGTGAAGGCCGTTGTCGACGCAGAAGTTCAGATAGTCGGTGAGCGTGGTCCGGAGGTTGAGGCCGGCGTTCGACCATGTGCCGAACAGGCTTTAGAGGTGGGCGGCCATGTGCCCCGAGACGAGGCTTCCGGCCCCGTAGAAGACCTTGCGCCCGACCGCCACGCCGCGTTGGGCCCGTTCGGCGATGTTGTTGTCCATGGGAACCTGGGGGAAGTCCGCGAAGACGGTCAGCCCCTTCCAGTGGGAGAGAAGGCTTTGGAGGGCGGCCCGACAGCCCGGAGGGAGGCGGGCCTCCCCGATCTCCCGCCGGGCTCGGGCGTTCATTTCATCCAGAATCTCGAGAAGGGGAGCATCGAGAGAAGACCGGGGGCGTCCGGGATCTTCCGAAAGAGCGACCAGACGGTGGGCGTTGGCCCGGTAAAGGCGGGCAATGAGGCTCTTCCAGGAGTCGGCCCATTCGCTCCGGTCCGGATGCCTGGCCCGGGCTTTCACGAAGTCTCTGCGGGCATGGGCCCAGCAGAAGCAGAGGACGAGTCCCGGCTCGACGCCGGCCGTGGCCTTGTAGGCCGCATAGCGGTCGACGATCAGGAAGCCCTTGAAATCCTTGAAGTGCGTCTTGGGAACGGAGGCGCTCCGGGTGGGGTCGAGGACGAAGACGACGGCATCGACCGTCAAAAAGCACCAGAGCCACCATCGGTCGCTCTCTTTCCCCTCGATCTCCTCGAAAACCTGAAATCGCGTCTCGTCCGCGTGGGAGAGGGAGGCCGTCCGGGAGCGTGCGAGAAGCGCCTCGTAAAGGGGAAGGTAAAGACAGGCGACCCGGGGACGAGGGCCGAGTCGACCGTCCCTGGAGACAGGACGAGCCCCGACTGCTCCCAGAACGCCAGGATGCGGCCCAGAGGAGTATGGAAGGAATACTTTCCCACAAGAATTTCCACGAAAACGGAAATTCCCAGGAGTCCCTTGGGAATGAGAGAGGCCGGAGCCGGAGCCGTCACGATCCTCGGGGTGCCGGGACAGGAGCAGGTCTTCCGGTAGCGTTTGCAATGGTAGAGCCGACGATAGGCCCGCACGTCGATCTCGATCGTCTCCTTGGTCTCCTCTCCGGGGAACGCCACGAAGGGAAGAGAACATCCGGGACAGACCTTCCCGTCGGGAGGAAGGTCGACCTCGACATGGACGGCAGGGAGCTCGGGGCGGGATTTCCGACCGACGCTCGGATGTCCCTTTTGATGGCCGCGGCGGCGTGCCGGGGAGGGAGGGAAAGGCTCGGGAGCGGGATCCTCTCCCCCCCTCCCTTCTCGCTCTTTTTCCCGTAAAGATCTTGGTTGAGACGCCGGTTGAGGGCCTCGAGTTCTTCGATCCGGGATTCGAGACCCTTGACCCGCAAAGAAGCGGCGGCGCAGGAAGGGCAGGAAGAGAGGGGATGCTCTCTTCCCTTGCCGACACGGATGTTGGAAATGTCTCGGGAACAAGCCGAGGGATTGACATGCCCTCATGGGTAGCAGGTCTGGAGCCGGATGTCCAGCCCCCCTCCCCCTGCATCGGAATGACGTGTTTAGCGAATATTTACGTTCGATCCGGGGTAGCTTCCGTTGCTTTTCAGGCTTCCTTAGTCCAAGGAGTTATTGTTGTGACACAGGATGATTTCAGCAAGACATTCGAGAATTTTGAAAAGGAGGGGGGCTTTTCCGCGGTTCCGGAGGTGGTCAGCAATGTCATGGAGGCTCTCGATTCTGACAATAGCTCTATGGAAGACATCGTGAATATCATCAAAAAGGACCCCGGATTCGCCACCCATATTTTAAAATACGC
This sequence comes from Nitrospirota bacterium, assembly GCA_021820445.1. Lineage (GTDB taxonomy): Bacteria > Nitrospirota > Leptospirillia > Leptospirillales > Leptospirillaceae > UBA4572. Next base: position 2,052 of record JAKADN010000096.1, read on the forward strand.
AAACTCGGGCCAATACATTCTGTCCCATCCCGCTGCAAGTATCGAACAGGCAGTCCGGCTCATCGGGCTGAATACAATCAAGGGGCTCTGCCTGTCCTTGCCGATTTTCAATAAATACAGGAATATTCCCGGAGTTCGCGAACTATGGGCTCATAGCCGTGCTGCGGCCATTTGTTGTCAGATTGTCGCAAAAGAGATCCACTTTCCCGAACCGGATACCGCGGAGACGGCGGGACTGATCCACGATATAGGAAAGCTTGTCTTGATCGTGTCCATGAGTGATTTTTTCCAGTCCCAGATCCAGGTCGCCGATTCTCCCCGGAGAGAGGCGGACTGGAGGGAGGAGAAGACCCTTCTGGGATTCAACCACTGCTTCATCGGAGCCTGGTTTGCCAGAAAGTTCAAATTGCCGGAAGTACTCGTTGATGCGATCCTTTGGCATCACGAATTTGAAAAGTCCCCGTACAACAGGGATCTGGCGTGCCTCTGCTTTGCAGGGGACCAGATTGCTTCGATGATCGGCGTCGAGCACCCCGACTTTGTTTTCGTCGAACCAACGGTCGGAATGGCATTGAAATATCTAGGGATCCATGCGGATCTGTTCGAAAAAATACTTGTTGACTCCCTGGATCGTGTCAACAAGATGATTCTCTTCGAGTAGCGAACGCAACACCCTCGACAACTATGGTGCCCCCTATTGTCAAGCAGCAATACTACCCCTCATTCCGAGAGAGAAACATGCACGCCCCCTTGGCCGGGTCTTGGGAGGGATTTTTCAAAATTTCACCGTTGCCTCTCCGACTCAGGTCACTGGTCCCCCCTGGCGCCCAGAGCCACGGGGCTGACTTGACCCCAAATTGGACTTCCCGAAAAGAGTACTCAAGGAGGGTTGAAGGTCCATGTGAGGCCTCTCATGGAGATCGGTGTTGGATGCCAGTCGTCTTCGACTTCAGGCCGAGCCAAAGAGTTTCTGTCATTGACCTCGAATTCTCGAAAGAAGATCCAGGGACGCCGCATCAACGGCCTGCTCCAGCACAAAGGACCGGACATGCCGGACGATCCTGTCCGCCAGGGAGCGGTTCTCTCCTGCCGGCGGATCCCGGCCCTGGAGACTCTCGTGTTCTGATCCCCCTGCGAAAGGACAGCTCCCCATGCCCACCATCGTCATCACCGGCGCCTCCTCCGGGATCGGCGAGGCTCTGGCCCTCCGCCTTGCCGCCCCCGGAACCACACTCCACCTCGTGGCCCGCAGAAGGGAGCGGCTCGAGGCCCTGGGAGAACGCCTCCGGGCCAAAGGGGCGACCCCCGGGCTCCACGCCGCCGACGTCCGGGATCCCGGCGCGATGGAGAGGGTGGCCCAAGCAGTGCTGGAAGCGGGTCCGCCTCCCGATCTCCTCGTCGCCAACGCCGGCATCCGGGGAGAGGGGGACGGCAACGGCCGCGAGGCCATGGAAGAGATCCTGTCCACGAACGTCCTCGGAGTCCTCAACGCTGTCCTGCCCTTCCTTCCGGCGATGCGCGCGGCCCGAAAGGGACAGGTGGCCGTGGTGGGAAGCCTCGCCGGATACCGCGGCCTTCCCGGGGGCGGAGCCTATTGCGCCTCCAAGGCGGCCCTCATGGCCTGGACGGACTCCCTGCGGCTCTCCCTCGCCCCGGACGGCATCGCGATGAGCCTTGTCAACCCGGGCTTTGTGACCACGGAAATGACCCGCCGGAACCCCTACCCCATGCCCTTTGTCATGTCGGCGGAGAAGGCGGCGGACAAGATTCTGAGGGGGATCGAAAAAAAGGCTCCCCGCATCGAGTTTCCCGGACCGATGGTGATGATGGTCCGACTTCTGTCGATCCTCCCCCCCTCCCTCTCCGACCGGCTTCTCCAGCTCGCTTCCCGGGAGGCTCACTGACAACCCCTTCCGGACCCGAACACCACAGGGCGTTTACGCCAGATAATGAATGTGTTATATTTCTTAACAGGCCCCAGAAACAGGACTTTCTCGCCAGAAACGGTCTTGAGGCGCCAATTCCCGACTGTCCGTCGTTTCTGCGGGAAGAAAAAAATCTTGCCGGTCGCGAAAGCCGGGAGGCACGGAATGGAGACAGGGACCCCGGAAGGATTGGGAAGAGGAGGGGAGGTTCCGGTTCCCGCCGAGGGAGCGCCCCTAGATTCCTCCCCGGGGCACGACACGCCCCTCGCCCGAAAAACACCCACCCTCTCCGACCTCGCCCCGCTCCTCGACATGACTACGGACGGCCTCTACATCACCGATACCACCGGACGACTCCTTGGGGCCAACGCCCGATTTGCCCGGATGATCGGGGTCGATCCGGACGATCTCGCAACTTTGGCCTCTCCCGATCCTCTCAGGAAACCGCCCCTTTCTGTCTTCACCTGGAATGGACAGTGGAGCCCCGAGGAGATCGAGACCGAACTCGCCAAAAACCTCTCCCTCGCCCCGGAAGAGGTTCGCGTCTTCGAAACCCGCCACAGGCGGCGCGACGGCTCCCTCTTTCCCGTCGAGGTCGTCGTCCGTCGGATCGGAGCTCCCGAAGACCCCCTCCTGCTCCACTTCGTCCGGGACATCTCCCGGCGGCAGGCCGCCCTCGACACCCTCGACCGCATGAGCCGGTACGAAGCCCTCCGGAGAGCGGCCACCGCCCTGGCCTTTTCGGCCACCCGCACCGCCGCCTTCATGGAGGAGATCTGCCGGGTCTGCACCCGGGAGGAAAAGGAGATCCTCCTGGCCTTCATCGCCCGACCGGACGCCTCGGGGCGCTTTGAGTTTCTGGCCTCAGCCGGCCGAACGGGATTTCTCGAGGGATCGCGAATCGTCCTCGACCCGTCCTTGCCCCAGGGGCAGGGGCCGACGGCCACCTGTTACCGGGAGGGGCGCCCGATCTTCAACGCTCCCCTGGCCGATGCCCCCGGGGATCCCCCCTGGAAGGAGCGGGCCCGGCGCTTTGGGCTCCGTTCCCTCTCGGTCCTTCCCATCGTTGTCAACGGCCGCATCTTTGCGGTCCTGGCCCTGGGCCATGGAGACCCCCGACCGGTGGATCCCCCTTTGGCCGACCTGATCTCCGAGCTCGCATTGTCGGTCTCCCGGGGGATCGAGCGCCTGGAGGTCCTGCACAGGGAATCGGAGCACGCCTCTCTCGTCGCCCTCCTCATCGACCATGCCGACTCCGGCATCCTTCTTCTGGAGGGGGACCGCATCCGGGAGGCCAACGGGACCCTGGGGCAGATGCTGGGATATGACCCGGAGGAACTCCGGGATCTCTCCGCCGCGGAGATCTTTGGACAAGGCCTTCCGGCCGCTCCTCCGGGCGAGGAAGGATCCCTCCCCCCGCTAGGCGACGTCCCCTTGAGAAAAAAGGACGGCGAGATCCTCCTGTGCGATCTCACCCGGAAGATCCTTCCCCGGCAGTCCCTCCCTCCGCCCCCTTCGGGGGGAAGCCCTCCCCTTTTGACGGTCGTGAGCCTCCGGGAAAGCCGGCTTCGCAACCAGAGCCTCCGGCACATCGAGAGGGTCTCGCACTTCCGGACCCTTCTGGCCGAGGCGGCGGAGACCATGGCCGAAGCCTCCGACGAACAGGAGCTCTTCGAAAAGATCTGCCGCCTTGCCGTCGACCATGCGGGGCTGCCGCTCGTCTGGATCGGACGCCCGGGCCCTGACGGAATCTTCCGCTTTCTGGCCAAGTGGGGACACACCGGCTACCTCGAGG
>JAKADN010000097.1 GCA_021820445.1 Nitrospirota bacterium
GGACCAGACGGCCTCCCCGTCTCGCCAGCTTGTAGTCCAGAAAGGAGAGGAAGATCCCCCATCCCTGCGACAGGAGGGAGCGGTTCAGCCCGGACTTCTGCCGGACGTTCCGTCCGGGGGTCTCCCGGGTGCCCCGGGCACTCCGGGTCATGTTCCGGATCTTCAGATCCTCGACATAGACTTCGGCTTGGGTTTCACCGATCGCCGTCGAGGTCTTATGGAGAAAATCCAGGCGCATGTTGGCGACCCGCTCATGGACTCTCGCCACCCGGCGCTTCTGCTTCCGGAAGTTTTCGCTCTTCGGCCCCTTCCGGAACTTCCGGGAGAGCTTCCGCTGCTCCCACCGGAGACGTTCTTCCGCCCGTTTCAGGACGGCGACAAGCTCCGGAGAGGGGTGGATCCTCGTTCCGTCCGAGAGGGTGGCGAAGGACGCCACCCCGAGGTCCAGTCCGATCCCGGAGTCCGTTCTGGATTCCGGTTCCCGAACCTCCCGCTCGGTCTGGAGGGAGACGGACCACCGACCCGCCTTCCGGGTCGCGGTGGCGTTCCGGAGATCGCCGGAGGGTCTCCGGGAGACCCGGAGCTTGACCCATCCGACCTTGGGGAGGAAGATCCGGGGATGGACGGTCCGTCCCTCCGCATCCCTTGTCGAGAGATCGAGCTTCACCTGGAGGGGATCGGGATAGCGGAGGGAGTCTCCCTCGCCCTTGCGCTTGAACCGGGGGAATCGTTTGGGGTTTTTCCGGTCCAGAGCTTCCCAAATGGCCCGGTCGAGGTTCTTCAATGTCTGTTGCTGTGGGTGGACCGGACCTTCCGCAAGAAACCCGTACTCCTCGCTCGACCGCCACAGCGTCAGAAGTTTGGCCATGTCCCCGTAGGAGAGAAGCGGAATCCCGGCTTCGAGACGCTTCTTCTGAAGGTCGAGGGCCTTGTTCCAGACGAACCGGACGCATCCCGCATGGCGAGACAGGAGGGTCTCCTGTTCGGGAGTCGGGACGAGGCGGAATTTGTAGACTTGTATTCTTTTCATGTCGTCCATGATACTTGGTCCCATGGATAAGTCAAACGAACTCAGGCATGGACGGCATTGCGTTTTTGCGATGCACGTTCATTTGGTCTTTGTCACAAAATACCGGCGTGGCGTGTTCACGAAGGAAATCCTGGAGGATCTGCAGGGGATCTTCGCCTCTGTCTGTCATGACTTTGAAGCGACTCTGGTCGAGTTCGACGGGGAAGACGACCATGTTCACCTGCTGGTCCATTATCCGCCGAAGGTTTCGGTTTCTTCCTTGGTCAACAGCCTGAAGGGTGTCTCCAGTCGATTGATCCGGAGGAAAAAATACCCTCGGATTCAGAAAAAACTGTGGGAAGGATCGCTCTGGTCCCCCAGCTACTTTGCCGGAAGTTGTGGGGGAGCCCCCATGGGGGTGATTCGCCAGTACATCGAACAGCAGAAGACGCCCCACTAAAAGCCACGACAGGGACGGCCATGCCGTCCGCGCTATCCTTCCCCGCGCCTTTCGGGCGAGGTTTGCCGCGCGATTGGATCAACGACCTCCTGTCCTGGAATCGAGAGGAGGAGAAGGGGGAAGCCGGGAGAGAAGCACCATGGCCTGGCTTTTTGCCGCTTTTTTGTCGAAGGTCAGCACGCTCTTGCATCCGGCTTCCCAGGATATTTCCGCAATCAGGAAATCGCTGAAGTCCGCCCCTTCCTTTCCGTACCGGCGAACCGCCTTCCAGACCAGATCTTCCCGTTCCACCCGGAGGGAACGGGAGGTCAGGACATTCTTCAGAATGTCGACGATCTCCTTCTTTCCTGTGTCGTAGCATTCCTCCAGAACCCAGACCAGTTCGCAAAGGGAGACCAGCGTCACAAATCCCGGACTTTCGGAAGAAAGGTCCTTTTCGAATAGCGTCGTAGCCAGAGCTGACTGGAGCGGATCGTCCTGGGTGATGTAGCGAACCAGGACATTGGTGTCGATTCCCGTCATCGGGAACCCCGTCGCCGGATGGCCCGCTCCATCTCCTCAAGGGACACGCCCTTCGAAGGTTTTCCGGCAGCCCCTTTCAGGCGGCGGATATCGGTCGTAGCGGGAAGGAGGAGGATCTGCCCCTCTTCATTTTCCACAAACTCCACCCGATCGCCCGCTTCGAGGTGAATTCTCTTTCGTATTTCCACGGGAATGGTGATCTGCCCCTTGCTCGTCACGACCGCGGTCGCCATCGCTCTCTCCTCTCCATAATTCCTACAAAATCATGATTTCCTTACTTTAAGGTAAGATCGTAGGCGGGTCAAGGTTCAGCCCTGACAGGCAGGCGCTCCGTTCATCCGGCCAGATTCTCTTCATTCCTGTTTCGGGATTCTCGACGGTGCTCTCCCCGCCGGTTGGGGGTTCTTGCGATTCTCTCACTGAGGGAGGGTCTTCCGGAGCTCTTCCGGTCCTTCACGACCCGGAGCGGGGAGGTTCCTCTCCCCGGGATCCTTCGTCGCCTGCCGGAAAAGCTGCCGGGAATCGGCCGATCGGGCCATTTTTTCATCTTGAAACCCTTTCAGAATCCTGTCCAGCTTCCTCATTCCGGAAGATCGAGCGATCCGACTTCGCCTACGGCCAGGGCGTGGCGCTCCTCCCCCTCCCCTTCCTCCTCCGACAGGACCCCCGGGGCGGGCCGCACCGCCAGAAGAGCCAGGAAGGTGATGAGGGCGGTGGCGGAGAGATAGAGCCCGACGGCATGAATGCCGTGGCTCATGGCGAGCCTGGTGGCGATGTAGGGAGCCGGCGAAGCCCCCACGATCCCGGCCAGGTTGAAGGCGAGGGAGGCCCCGGTGTAGCGCACGGGGGTCGCGAAGAGTTCGGCCAGGATGGTGCCGGCCGGACCGTAGGTCATCCCGATGATGGAAAAACCGGCCAAAAAGAAAAAGAGAATGAGGCCGGTATTGTGGGGGACCATCAGGGAGCCGAAGGCCAGGCCGAAGAGAAAGATCAGGACGGTGGCGATCAGCATCGCCTCCCGGGCGCTCCTTCTATCGGCATACTGGGCCGAGGCGGGGATCAGGAGGGCGAAGCAGAGAACGCCCGCCATCTGCATCAGCAGGAAGCTCTCGCGGGGGTAGCCGAGCCGGGTCGTGCCCCACCCCAGGGCAAAGACCGTCATCAGGTAGAAGAGGACGAAGGTCGAGAGAAGGGAAAAGATCCCGACGAGAAGGGCCACGGGATGTCGTCGGAGGACGGAGAGGACGGGAAGCGGCACCCGCTCCCCCTTCTCCAGGGATTTGCGGAAGGCGGGGGTTTCGAGGATCCGAAGCCGGATCCAGAGTCCGACCATCACGAGAAGGGCGCTCAGGAGAAAGGGAAGGCGCCATCCCCAGGCCGCGAATTCGGCCTTCGTCGTGAAGTGGGAGAGAAGGAGAAAGATGCCGGTCGAGAGGATGAAGCCGGCGGGGGCTCCCAGCTGGGGAAACATCCCATACCAGGCTCTCTTCCCGCGGGGGGCGTATTCGGTGGCCAGGAGGATCGCCCCGCCCCATTCCCCGCCCAACCCGATCCCCTGCCCCAGACGGCAGAGGGCGAGAAGCAGGGGGGCAATCAACCCCACCTGTCCGTAGGTGGGAAGCATCCCGATCAGGATGGTCGAGATCCCCATCGTGAGAAGGGAGGCGACCAGGGTGGCCTTCCGTCCCACCCTGTCCCCGAAATGGCCGAAGAGGACCGCTCCCACGGGCCGGGTCAAAAAGGCCAGTGCGAAGGTGGCCAGGGACTGCAGGGAGGCGGCGGAGGGGTTTCCCGGGGGAAAGAAGAGGGCCGGAAAGACCAGGACCGCGGCGGTGGCAAAGATGTAGAAGTCGAAGAACTCGATAGTGGTTCCGACGACGCTGGCCAGAAGGATCTGGCCGCCGGAGGCGGGTGGGTGCATGGGCGATCGGACTCGGGATGAAGGAGATCAGGGGGTCCGGAGACCTCCCCCGGACCGAAACGGATCCACGATAGGTGAATCAGCCGACGGACGCAAGACGGGAGGGAGGAGAGGGATCCATGAGATGATATCCGTCATATTATAGTCCCTCCCATGGACTCGTCGCGTTTACCGTCCCTCTATTTGGAGAATTCATGAAACGAACGGTGCCGGAGATTCGCCATGTTTCGCAAAAAAAGACCAATTGATCGGCACTCCCCCTCTGCCAATCAACTCATGGTCCCTGTCGTCAGAAGGGCACTGATTTCAGTAGATAGGTTCGAAGGAGCCAAAGGCGCCAACTTTCACCGCAAGAAGAAGGACGAGGGCGCTTTACTTCCGCACCGATCAGACAATCAAAGACAGAATTTCTTCATAGGAGCCGGAACATCGATTCCACGATCCCCCGTTACAAACACATCCGTGTCGGCGAGAATCGCTGTCGCCAGATGAAGAGCGTCTGGCGTACGCAATTTTAGTGAGGTCGCCCGCAATTTTGCCGCTAGCAACAGTTCTTCACGACCGAGGGGGAGCGGCAGAACAAGTGTTCTCAGGAGAAGGTCGTACGCTTCGATCAGTTTGGCATTGCTGGTTCTGAACGGAATGACAAGCAACTCAGTGTAGGCCAGCTCGCTTGTGACGATCCGCGAATCAGCCCGGTCGATTTCGCTAATGAATCCTTCGATGGATGCCTTCAATGCAGGATCGCCTTCCGTCAGGTAGATGAGGGCATTGGTATCCATGTAAACTGTCGCTCCTCGCTTGATTCTCAGTCCCATGAGGAACGTTCCGCCTCCAATGCGGCATCGATTTCTTCACGGCTTCGCGTCAACGGGCGGGATTCATTAAAAAAATCGAGAATGCTCGACCGTTTCTCGCCTGTGTCCGTCACACGCTTTGGACGAAGCAGGATCCCGCCCCGACAAATGGATGCCTCAAGATAGTCTCCTGGATGAAGATCAACTTTTTCCCTGAGCGTTGCCGGAATGGTTACCTGATATTTTTCCTTTATGCGAACTAAATTTCCCATCTTTTCTCCATGGTTGGAATGTTGGAAATTACGACTTCAGTCTAACATAACAGCGACAGATTTTTTTCAAAGGTCCGGATTCACGGCAATTAAAATTTGCAATGACTCACCCTATCGTCGGTGTCTGGAAGGTATTTTGAGCGAGCGATGATTTGTCAAAGGGAGGGGCCTCTTCCCGTTGAGGTCAGGAGGAGGGAGGGAGTTCTTCCCGAGTCTCCGTTTTCTTCTGGGAAAAGGGGGGCAGAATAGCGGCGGCTTGCTCTTTTCGTTCTCGGTGCCCCCACCGATCAGGGCCGGATGCCGTCGATCCTCATGGCGAACAAAAGGGGAAAACTCCACGAAGCCTCCGCCTCAGGCAACCACCTCCAGTTGCCGTTTCGGGATCCACCGGAGGGGATTTTCAATTTTTTGAGAAGAAAAAAAAGTGAACCTCCCAAAAATACGGCAGGGAGGTTCATCCGAGCCATCCTTTCCCTCGCCTTTTGGGAGGGTACCAGACGATTTCGACTTTTCCTAAAGGACAAGCAGAAGCTTGACGATTCCCTCTTCTTCTCCGTAGACAGGAGCCTTCTCCTGCGCGATGGGAGCTTCCTCCAGTTTTGCCGGTGGAAACCGGATTCCCAGGCTCTCGCCCTCCCCCACGACAGGATCGGGCCCCAGGAGCATCTCCTGAATCCGCTCCGCATATCCCTTCCAGGCGTCGATCGGAATGAACATGTAGTTGGTGGCCACG
>JAKADN010000022.1 GCA_021820445.1 Nitrospirota bacterium
CCGCATGGCGGGACAGGAGGGCATCCTGTTGGGCGGTCGGAACGAGGCGAAATTTGAATGCTCGAAGGTGTTTCATGGCTCCCATTCTAACACACCAAAGCACGCCTTATATCTCCGGCCTGAAGTCAGGAGTCTTACGGCGCTTTTCAGATAAATCGTCCTTATTTCCATACACAATCATCTTCATCCCAAGAATATATGGCGAGAATAGCACCTTTTTTGAGACGGCTCCATCCCTTCCTAAGTAGGAACGGTCATAGATTGGAGCGTCACTTTAATGAAAAAATCTCGGATTTTGAACCGTTGGACCTGGGAGAAAATAATGGCGGGTCAAAAGGGCTAGAAGCACGATAACTAGAACGAGGCCAGCGAGGATAAGGAAAAAACAAATTCGTCCACACACCATTTTCCAACTGAGAGGACTTTCCCCATCCATCGAGGTATCCCCTTTTCAGATTGGTCCTGCATCTTAATTTTGATCCAAAAAGCAAATTTTCTAAAACCTCTGTTTTTAAATTACCACTACGATGAGGAAAGTAAAGAAGAGGGGGAATGGAGAGGCGTAATACGGGAAGGCCGGGACAACTCCTCACGAAAGAGGAGTGCCAAGTGAAGCATGACTTCGACCCCCTCCCTCGCCAGAATATTGTCGATGGATCGCAGTGTCCATCCTGTAACCATCAGATCGTCGACGAGAACGACCCCTTCTTTCGGCCAATCCGCGATTGCAGTGGGCACCAGCTGAAAGTTGGGAGAAAAAATGGACTCTCTTCGCTCGGATCGACTCCGGGCCTTCTGAGGAGAATCTTTGGTGCGGACGAGTCCGGAAAAGGAAACGGGAACAGACCCGAAACGATGAACACGGAAGGCGAATGCATCGGGAATGGCAAGGTCCCGACGAATAAGTCGGCTTTTGGACGGTGGAACCGGAAGAAGAAGCTTGGCGCTATCTGGAACGAGGGCAGAGAGTCGCGCGCGGTCAAAAAGAATGTCCATCGCCTTCCGATTTCCCCGGTTTTTTGCCAGACGGAAGAGTCGGGCCACAGGACCGGCATCGAGGTAAACAATCCGGACCCTGCGTTCTCCCCGGACCATCTCCCGGGGAGGATAGCTCCAGATCGGATCGTTTTCACAATCCGGACAGAGGTCCCGATGGCGGGATTTCTCACCGCAGGACAGGCAGGAGCGGGAAAATAGGTGCGAGAAAAGGGAGAGTCCCGTCCCGCTCCCCGGAATCATGTTGGGGTTGGACCCGAAAAATATTCCTGATAGGCCGTCCTGAGGGCAGGAGCCGCGGGGTGGAGCGGAAAACCATCCTCCTGGGATGCTGCCTCTGAAAAAAGGAGTCCGTCGGTACGGATCACCGTGTTCCATTGATGGCAGGCGGGACACCGGCCGGACCATCCCGGGTAGAAGGTTCGGCAGGACTTGCAAACATAAGGCTGGTCGCTGGAGGGATCCAAGGTCAGGATTCGTTTGTAGGAATCAATCGCCGCCTCAATCTGACGTCTTCTTTCATAAATCTCACCCGTCAGCCTGTAGAATTCTCCCCCCCAGGACGCATCTCCTTCCATGGCTTCGAGAAGGGAGAGGGCCTCCTCTTCCATGCCGAGAAGATTCTGGATTCGGGCCTGGTGAAAACGCAGCCCTGGATTACCCGGTTTTTTTCCGAGAGCCTTTTCATAGAGGGAGAGAACGGAGTCCGGGTTTCCTTTCTCCAGGTAAAACTCCTCCAGTCTGACGAGATGCAACGTCTGACCAGTCCGTTCCCATCCTTCCCAGAGATTTTCGATCCCCTCCTTCTCGCGACCCTCGGCGATCTGAGCCTCCGCCAGCCCTATTCGCGCCGGAGTAAAGGATGGATCGATCTTGAGAGCTCCCCGAAAAGCCCTTCTGGCCCCCTCGGTCTGCCCCTGGCGGTGGAGGAGTGAACCGACCTCGAAGCGGATTCCGACAAGGACCGACACTTCCCTGTCCCGCCTCTCGCCCTTTTCAAAGGAACGTGCAAGAACCGTCTGGACCGAAAGAGCCTCCTCCCATCGGTCATTCTTGACAAGAAGCCTGCGGAAGAATTCCAGGACTTCCCGGTTGCGCCCTTCTTTCTTGAAGTATTCACGCAAAAGGGCCATGGAATCCTCGACCCGACCCGCCCCTTCATAGTCATTTGCAAGGGCCAACACCAGCCGAACGTCCTCCTCGTCGAAAACTCGTGCCCGACGGTGAATCCGTATTGCTCCGACATAATCGCCTGACGAACGCTTGAGATCCCCGTAAAGAAGAAGCGCCTCCTTGTGGTCGGGGAAGAGCGTCACAAGACGCTCGAGTATCGAAATCGCCTGGGGAAGGTGGGAACGGTTGATCTCGGTCCAGGCCCGTTTCCAAAGGGCCATGGCTTTCTCGGATCTTTTTTCCTCCCGGCCCTCCCGCAAATTTTCAACCCAGGAGGCGAGATCCGAAAGTCCATGGATCATAAAAACAAGGCCTGCGCCAAAAGCAAACGCGAGAACAAGAAGGGTGATCTGCGGAAGGACAAGGACCTTATGAGGAAACAGCTGAAAGGAGACTTTCTGGTCGTTCCATTCGGCCAGCTTGACGAGCCCGACAGCCAGAAGAAGCATGACCAGAAGGAGAAGACGCGTCATGGAGAATGAAACTCCCTGCCAGCTGAATTCGTTGTCTCCCCGGAAGAGGCGTACAGGGTTAGCCTTTCGACGGGCAGAACCCTGCGTTCCTTTCCGGTCTCGTCAAAAGCGAAGATGGTCGCATCGGCATAAAGGTCCTCAAGCCGATAGATTCCACGGACCCCCGGCAAAAAAAGGTCCACAACGATTTCTCCAAGGTCGAGGAGCGTCCAGCGGCTTCCCCGTTCTGGAGACAATCCGAAGCCAGGCCTCGAAAGCTCCTCGTCCAGTGCTTCAAGAGCCGCCTGCATATGCCGTTCATTTTCCGCGTCTCCCAGAATCAGGCAGTCGGCATAGGAACAGGCTCCTCTCACATCAATAACCCAGACATCGCGAATTTTCTTATCCACAAGAACCTTCGCCAACTTTCTGGCCTTTTCCAGAACTTCAGCTTCCCTGATATCGATCTTTCGTTCGTTCGACAATCTCACGAAAACTCCTTGCCCCAACTAAAAATTGTTTTTAAAATATGAAAAAAGATTGCGCGAACAGGATCGGGTCCATCTCCTAAGGCGTTGTAAAAAATCAGGGATTTCTCTCTTTATTTTTTCGGAAATCCCTGATATTTCCTTTTTTTCACAATATAGGATTTCACGGGATCAGGCAAGAGATTGGCCCAATACTCCCGATCCTCGCCGGACAGGCCCTTTCTCAGATCCGTCGACGACACATCCACAGCGTTGATTCGAAGGAATCTCAGTGTTGTTCCAAAATTCGGAAGGGGCCAGACTGACTCTTCCAACTCCCCCCTCCGAACTCGGGTGACAGCCGCTCCTGCTGAAAACGAATCAAGCCCCCCCGCGGCACGCAGAGTCGTGAAAAAAGCCTCCATGGTCCTCTCTTCTTTTGTTCCCGGGCGTGTCACGATGACAAGGTGAGATCCCGAGACAATCACTTCGGGATGTCCCCAGCCCCAGAAATCAGCGAATGCATCCTCTCCCATAAGAAAGAATGGAGGCGGGTCAATGGCAAGAGCCGAAATGGTGCGCGCCGTGTATGAAGGTCCTTTCATGCGGCATTCGATATCGGAGGTTCGCCAGCCGGGGTGATCCCCAATGGCGAGATCAAGCATGATCTTTCTTTCCTCGCAGGAGATTTCCGGAGAATCCTTGTGCGGTGGATGTCCCGTCGGAATGAAAAGAATTTCCTGAAGATCCAATCGCGCCTCAATCTCTTCCGCCAGAGCCAAATGCCCCCTGTGAACGGGATTGAAGGCCCCCCCGAAGAGTGCAAGGGTCGGGCGTTTTTTTTTGTCAGTTGCCGCGAAGATGTCCATGGCCATGAACCAGGTACTTGGTCGTGGTCAGCTCAGGCAGACCCATCGTTCCCCGTGCATGGATCCGTGTGGTGCTGATTCCCACTTCGGCACCCAGTCCGAACACTCCCCCATCATGAAGACGGGTGGAGGCGTTGACCATCACGCAGGAGGCATCCACCTCCCGAAGAAAGCGTTCGGAATCAAAGACGTCAGAGGTCACAATGGATTCAGTATGTCCAGACCCGTAACGGGCAATATGGTCCAATGCCTCGTCTAGATTCGCCACGAGGCGAATGTTCATCGAAAGGGAGAGAAATTCAGTGGCGTAGGTCTCCGGAGTGGCCGGTGAAATTGAGGGATCGAGATGCCGGGTACGAGGACATCCGAAAACCGTCACTTCCTTTTCCCTGAGGATGTTAAGAAGGGGGCGGACAAAGCTGTCGGCCAACCCCTCGTGAACCAAGAGAGTTTCCATCGCATTGCAGGTGGAAGGACGATTGATCTTGGCATTGATCGCTATGTCCCTGGCCATGGTGAAGGGAGCACTGGCCGAGATGTATACGTGACATATTCCCTGGTCATGGCGCAAAACCGGAACGCGGGCATGTGAAACCACCGCTTCCATCAGGGAGGCTCCTCCCCGTGGAATCACTACATCAAGAGTTGTGTTGGAAACAAGATCCTGGACCACCTTCCTGTCGGTCCAGGGAAGAAAAGCGATCCCGTCAGGGTTGACGTTAGCCTCGGCCAATCCCTCCCAAATTGCCTGGGAGAGAAGTGTGTTGCTTCGGATCGCCTCTGATCCCCCTTTAAGAACGACGCCGTTTCCGGACTTGAAACAGAGAGAGGCGACCTCCACGGTCACGTTGGGGCGCGATTCGTAGACAACTCCCACCAGACCGATCGGGACACGGACCTTTTCGATGACAAGACCGTCGGGATTTTCCCAGCGTGAAACCGAAGTTCCCACCGGATCGGCAAGGGCTGCAACACCCCGCACCCCCCCGACCATTCCCTCGAATCTGGCCCCCGTAAGAAGCAACCTGTCGCACATCGCAGGGGATAATCCCTTCGAGAGTGCTTCTTCATAATCCTGCTGGTTCGCCTTAAGAATGTCAGTCCGCATCGTCTCAAGCTGCCGCGCAATTTTTTCCAGGGCCTCGTTTTTCTTCCCCGAGGTCAATATCGCATAGGAGCGCGAAGCCCCCTTTGTTTTTTTGAGAACAGGATCAAGCTCCGCATCATTATAGGACATCGTCGCTCCCCCTTTCGTCCCTGGTGTTTTGAGCAGTCACTACGAGATCATTTCGATGGACGAGGACTCCCTGCATTCCATCCCTCCACTCAGACGATCCCGTACGGGCGATTCCTCTGGCAACTTCTCTCCCGTGCGGGTCGACAAGGTAGACTGGATCTCTTGAGGAAAAATGTCCTTCAACCCCGATGACACCCGCCCCCAGGAGACTCCTTTTCCCTTCCGACAGAGCCTTTGCAGCCCCCATATCGAGCCGAAATCCCCCTCTGGGACGTGAAAAATGTCCGATCCAGATCTTCCGGTTGGAAGGAAGTGCTGCACGGGTCTCAAAGAGGGTGCCAGTCTTTCCTTCGAAGAATCGGAAAATCCCTGAAGGGAGGTCGCCCTTCAGCACCCCCACAGGAAGTCCCCACCGATTGGCCCAAAGAGCGGTGCTGACCTTCGAGGCCATCCCCCCCGTACCAAGCCCACTGCGGGAGACACCGGCCATCCGTTCGATATCGGGACTGATTCCATGGATGCAGACAATCTTCTTGGCATCCCTGACGACTCTTGGGTCGGCCGTGTACAGATGAGAGACATCCGAGAGCAACAACAGGCATTCTGCCCTTACGAGACCGGCAACATAGGCAGACAGACGGTCGTTATCACCAAACCGGATTTCGAAGGTCGCCACAGCATCGTTTTCATTCACGACAGGGACGATGCCCAGTGAAAGGAGCGTTTCCGTTGTTCGCTCGAGATTTGTAAACCGCTCCCTGTCGACGATGTCGGAGGGAGTCAGCAGTATTTGGGCCGTATGAATACCATGGCGCCCCAGAGCGCGTTCCCACTGGATCATGAGAGAGGACTGTCCGGCAGAGGCTGCGGCCTGCTTGAGCGCAAGGGAAAGCGGCTTTTTCCCGAGGCCTATTTTCTCACGCCCTGCGGCGATCGCACCGGACGATACGAGAACGACCCGGACCCCTTCCGTCCGGAGAAGGGCGACCTGGCGGGCGATTCGTCCGAAGGCGCGAGGAGAAAGGGCTCCCGATTCATCGGTCAGGATCTGGCTTCCAACCTTGAGAACCAGGATACGAAGGCGTTTTCTGATCCGAAGACGCTCTTCCAGGCAACCTTTGACGATCGACCTTTCAGCCTTGGGAAGGAAGGGTTCCGGCAAGGGATTTTCCTTCAAGAAGCAGATCGAGGGCAGACAGGAGCGCAGGAATTCCCTCTCCCGTCTGAGATGAAAGAAAAAAGGGAGTCCGGCCTGTCTTCTGGCAGAACATTCTGAAAGCCTCCACCCTCTGGGGGTCTCCGGCATCAATTTTGGTGGCCGCTATTTCCTCGGGTTTTACAAGGAGAGCGGGATCGTAGAGCTCAAGCTCCTTCCGGATCACCCGGTAAGCCTCCTCCGGATCCTCGGGGCCTTCGTAACTGACATCAATGAAATGTAAAAGAATTTCGGTCCGCTCCACATGGCGAAGGAAGCGATCTCCCAAGCCACGTCCTTCATGCGCTCCCTCAATCAGCCCGGGAAGGTCGGCGATGACGTATTCCCGATTTTTGGGTGGCTGACCACGCGAAACGACCCCCAAGTGAGGGTATAGGGTTGTGAAGGGATAGGATCCGATACGAGGATGGGCGCGGGTGACTCTGCCAAGGAAGGTGGATTTTCCGGCGTTTGGGAATCCCAGTAGGCCGACCTTTGCCATGACTTTAAGCTCAAATTTCAGGAAAACATCCTGGGCCGGCTTTCCGGGCTCCGCAAACTCTGGAGCCTGTCTTGTCGGAGTCGCGAAGTGAACATTTCCGCGACCACCACGTCCTCCCTGGGCCGCAACGAAGGTCTGCCCTTCGAAAACCAGGTCGGCCAGTAGCTCACCCGTATCGGCGTTGAAAACCTGGGTACCCAATGGCAGCTGGAGCGTCAGATCCAGCCCGTTCTTCCCGTGCTGTTTTTTTCCCCGACCATTCTCCCCTGAAGAGGCGACAACACGAGGTCTGTGCTTGAAATCGAGCAGAGTCGATTTCGCGGCGGTTCCCTGGAGGATAATGGACCCGCCGTTCCCTCCATCTCCTCCGTCTGGCCCCCCGCGAGGAACAAATTTCTCCCTCCGAAAGGAGGCCGACCCGTCACCCCCTTTGCCGGAGGAGACCCAAAGCGTGACCTCATCGACAAACTGAGACATGGACCCTCCGGAGGGAGAAAAACAGAAACTGCCCGAAAGCTGACCGCAGGGTCAGGCCTCGACAGTCCCAGGGACAAGAATGATGTGGGGTACGATGCTGATCTTTTTCGCGTCCCGACCGTACCGGGAAAAGCGGACGGTGCCTGTCTGCATAGCAAAAAGGGTATGATCTCGCCCCATCCCTACATTTTCTCCGGGATAAAACTGGGTCCCCCGTTGTCTGACCAGGATGTTCCCAGCCAGGACAAACTGGCCATCGTGGCGCTTGACCCCTAGGCGTTTCGATTCAGAATCGCGTCCGTTACGGGTTGAACCAACCCCTTTCTTATGAGCCATGAGATGTTCCTCTCCTAAGCTGTCTTGATGATGGATTCAATCTTTACTCGGGACACAAGCTGGCGGTGTCCCTTCTTGCGCCGGTAGTTCTTGCGGCGCTTCTTCTTGAAAACAATGATTTTCGGATCCTTTTCCTGGCGAAGAATGCGTCCATGAACCTCGACGGCAAGCGGCTTATCTTCCGTCGCGTATGAAATAACGCCTTCATCAGACACCATCAACACCTGGTCGAAGATGACCGCCCCCTCTTCCTCAAGGCGTTCCACGACGAGAATCTGTCCAGGGGCAACGCGATACATCTTGCCCCCTGTCCGTATCACGGCAAAATTTTCTGCCATGAGGCCCCCCTCTTTCTGATAGCCTGACTATTGATTCGGCAGAAAATTCTGCCGATACTCCAAGGGACCATCAGGTCCCGCCCAAAGTCGCAAAGGTGGAATATACCACAATGCCTCGATAGGATGCAAAACAATTCGGACAAGAGCGTAAGAGGAGTAGATCACATTGAAACAGAGGTCAGTATCGATTGAAACTGATCTTCAACTGTGAGAATATTTTAAAATACATTCCACGAATCATTCAGAAACGCTGAAAATCGGAAAAGTGATCCCGATGGGATCCTTGGTTTCCGAATGAACAGTCGTTTCCATTTCCAAAAACGCACATTAATAGAGACTAAGAATGCCAGACCCCATCGTTCCAAGAAAGAAAACCACAGGAATCTCTGGCTCGGTCAAAAACAGGCCCGCTGCGGCCGGAGTGGACCTTTCCGAGCATCTTCGCTCTCACGGGATCCACCCGACCCAGCAGCGACTAAGAGTCCTGAAAGTTCTTGTGGAGTCGAAGGCTCACTTGAGCGCCGAAGAGATCCACGGATTGGTCCGGGCCCAGACTCCACGAATCGGCCTTGCGACCATTTATCGGACTCTTCACGCCCTCAAGGAAAAAGGGCTCGTGGAAGAACATCGGTTCAATGACGAGTTCAGCCGATATGAAGCCATGCCGGCCAATCACCATGACCACCTGATCTGCATCGAGTGCGGAAAGGTCGTCGAGTTCGATCAACCCCTTATTGAACAACTCCAGCTCGCCGCAGCCAAGGAAAACCATTTCTCGATTGTTTTTCATCGACTTGAAATTTACGGCATCTGCGAAAGCTGCGCTGCACTCCACAAGAAAAATCCCTGACCATCAGGCTGGAGAGGACTCCTCGCTGGCCGGCAAATTTGGATCGATATGGGGTAAGGATGAGATGATCGGCTCTTCCCCACTCAGTCTCGGGCGAGGCGTGCGAGACAAACCGGCCCCCGAATAGATCTGAAAGGTCCAGATCAGAACGGTGTTCGAAGACCGCCGGATCGCTCCAAGAACCGAGGCCGCAAGAGAGCTTCCTGTATCGTTTATAACCACTGTGTCCGCGCCCAGACGCCTGATCTGCATGTTGAGAACAGGACCGATGGCCCTCCCACGAGCCAAAATTGTATCGACAATAACATCCTCTTCCAGACCGATCGCCTGGCATAGGTCAAGCGTGTGGCGCGCCTCGGCCTCCTCTTTCGGGAGCGCGGCCGTCAAGGGGAGCGCAAGGGGGATTTCGAGAACGGTGATCACGGTCACCTTTGCCCCATCGGCCTTCGCCACCTTGAGGACATCTCGCAACATCTCGGAAGGACGGGTGGGAGAAGTCGCAACAAGGATATGTCTGTGGGGCTTGGCCTCAGGATACTCCTCCTTGATTTCTGTAATTTTGACCCGCTCCATGACCGGCAGCGATTCTTTCCGGCGAAACCACAAATAATAGGATATTCCTCCCGCCATCCAGACAGTCCCGAAAATCCGACCGTACTTGTGAAAGAGAAGAACCATGATAAAAACACCGAAGGTCCCCATAAATCCAAAGACCGTCGGAATCGGGATCTCCCAGCCGGCGACCCGGATTGCCAGAGGGACTCGAAAGGGCCTCTTGAGATCCGGCTCTTTTTTCCGAAGCTTGATGAGAGCCAGGTGGGTCATGGAAAATGACAGCATGGCCCCATAGTTGTAAAGGTCGGCAAGAACGTCGAGGTAGGGGAAAAACGCCACAATCAAGGCGGCCAGGGTCCCAAAGATCCCGATCGAAACCATCGGCGTCTTGTATCGGGTGCTCGTTTTGTGAAAGAGAGGCGAGATCAAAAGGTTGTTCGACATGGAATACGCCAGCCGGGAAACCCCGATCAGGCCGGCATTGGCCGCCACAGTCAAGATGGTTGCGCCAAGTACCGAGACCCAGGGAGCCATGAAGGCTCCAACATGGGGCATCGCATTCGCAATCCCTGCAATCGGGTCATTCACCCAGGTGGTGGACAGGATTTCAGGCTTCATGGCAGAGAGGGCCACGAGAGAGATCCCAGAATAAAGCAGAATCGTCGTGCCCATGGTCAGGAACATCGCCCGAGGAACAAGCTTTTCCGCATTTCTTGCCTCACCTGCCATCTGGCTGATCGCCTCTATTCCGGTATAGGCAACCATAGCGATCGAAATGCCGTAGAGAAAATTGTGCCAGGTGGGAGCCGTTCCGAGGGTAAACTGATGCCAGATAGTGTTGAAGTTGAACAGAAGAAAAGCTCCCATCGCCATGAGGGAGATCTGTGTGATCACATCGAAACCGGCCAGCATCAGACTGAACCAGGACGACTCCTTGAGCCCGATGATGTTGAGGATGACAAGAACCAGGATCAAAAGGCCGGTAAAGGTCACATTGACCTGGGGGTTGGTCTTGAAGATCGGGAAAAAATATCCCAGGTAGGGACCCACAGAAAAAGCGCTGATCGAGAGGGTCAGAATGTAATCCAGAAGAAGGGCCCATCCGGTAAAAAAGGCCCACCCATCACCGAAAGCGCGCTGGGCAAAGAGGGACGACCCTCCCCCTTCCGGAATGGCACTCGAAAGCTCGGCATAGCTCAGGACAGTGGCGATGAAGAATAGGCCTGCCGCCCCTATCGCCAGGAAAGAGGCTCCTCCTGCATAAATCGTGGTGATTCCCAAGGCATAATAAATGGAAGACCCGACATCCCCATAACCCGTCGAGTAAAGTGCGCCAAGACCGACCACCTTCCTGAGGACGGTGGTATTGAAGCGGGCTATGCCGGTACGGGTATGATGATAAATTTTGAAAAGGGCCACGGTTTCCCCTCAAGCCAGAACTGTCTGGTCAGGAATCTTTCTTATTACTTGGGGTTGGCGGGAACAAGGACAACATCATTCGAACCTGAGACACGTACGTGGGTCGACCCGCAGGAGACCCCGAGAAAGTCGGACCCCTGAAAGGGCCCGAGGGGCGACTCAGTCTTCGATTCCCCGGACGGGCTCCGGGTGATCAGAATGAGAGTTCCCTGCTCTCCGACCGCGGCCACCACGCCTTCTCCTGTCCGACATACCCCGTACAAATCGTGCAGCGTTCCCGTCTGAATCTGGGAAAAACGTCTTCCTCCGTCGGACGAAGAAAAAAGAAGACCATGGTCCCCGGCCAGAAGGACCTCATCCTTTTCCCCCCACAGGCTGTTGAAGGAGGGCTTCTGTCTTGTCACCTTCTGCACGGCTATGTCGACGGCGGTGAAACGGTTTCCACCGTCCTCCGTCCTGAAAAGTCTCTTGTGCCAGCCGGCGACCAATCCGTGGGATTCGTCTGTAAAGGTGATGGCATATAGGTTCTTTTTTGTCGGGGAGTTCAGGCGTACCCAATGATCTCCCCCATCGACTGTCCTGAGAATGACCCCATTCTCCCCCACAACGTATCCGACGCGGTCTGTCGGAAAGCTGATGGCATTAAGGAATAGCCGACCCACCCCCGTTTGAACCTGTTCCCATGATCGCCCACCGTCCTTGGACCGGAGAAGAACACCCCGGTCTCCGGCGACCCAAAGGACACCAGAAGGAGTACGGCTTATCCCGTAAAAATCCACAGGTACCGGAGGAACAGAACGGCTCCACTGTCGGGTCCTGGAAGACAGGCGAAGGAGGGTTCCCTGATATCCGATCACAACGAGATTTCGCGAATCCTTCGTAATTCCCGAAAGGACTCCGATGAAGTCAGAGTTCTTCTTGCTGGATGGAGAAACAGGAGGTGATGGCGGGCGAAGGAGCGAAAAAGGCGTCCCCCCCGGAAGAGAAACGGCAGGAAGTGTCACAGTCTGCGGCTTCTGGCAAGCCGATAAGAAAAGGGAAGCCGCGGCTAACAGGATGAGCCCCCTGCCTTGGTTCAATCCTTGAGCCATGAATCGATTCATTTTTTCAATCATGAGGTCAGGATAACTGATCCCGCCCCTCTCCGCAAGCGAGATGCGGGAAGGGACGGGGCTCAGTGAATATCCTGCTCCTCTTCATAGCGTTTCCCTTCCTTCTCTTCAAAGTCGAAAGGCTTGAAGTGGTATTCGAAGATGGTTTTGATCGCGAAAGGGGCGCTAACGGGCGTCAGACCGGTTCCCACCCCGATATTCCAGTCGACATGCTCCCCAATGGCGAAGTTCCAGCTTTGAAAGATGAACTGTTGCTGCATTTCTTGATAAAGGGAAGCGGGCCCCCCCAGCGGCCCCATGTTACTGATCACCCCGTCATCCCCAAAGACTTCGATTCCCGCATTGACATTCTCCGCTAGGAGATAATAGACACCCGCAGAATATGCGAACTCGGGGGGAATTCCTGGCTCCGAACCGTCTGTCGCGAAAAAGAAGGAGGGGTTGACGTCAACGATGAAGCGTCCGATCTTTTTCTCCGCGATCAGGATAATATTAAGGAATGATTGCATCCCGGTTCCCCCGCCCGGAGCCCAGTATTCGATCTGGACCGCGGGATCGATGAAATCGGGAATCCTCGGGAAACGAAGGCGGGTGGTGATGGCACGGGTCTGGAGATAGGAATAGGTCTGCCCCGCACCGGCGGCAAAATCGATATAGGCTCCGAGGGTCCACCAGTCGGTGACACCGAACTCCAGGACATATGTGGAAAAAAGCATATTGGCATTTCGGAGATTGTTTCCGTAAATCGATTCTGACTGTTTGTCAGGCAGCAACAAGGTCTGCCAGGTGCCGATACTCACCTCCCCTTGCTCGGGCGTTTCATAGGGATAGATGATAAAGTCCCTGAAGGGATCGGCATGTGCCGAATGGGGAAGAAGAATCGCCAGAAACAAGAAAAAAGCAAGGGCCATGAGCGGCAGGCCCTGGAAGGGGTGGAAGTTTCCGGAGCGTAAAGGTCTCAAGTCGGTCCTTTCTCGCGTTCGCGCAGGAATCACTCCTGAATACGGGTCAAACCTTAGCCCGGATCAGACTGCAGAAAAAGTCGCTCGCCAAGAGTCCGGTCATCCTCGGAGAGGACCCGGCAGCAGACAAGGGCCGTTTAAATGGGCGCCTGTCCTTTGTCCGAAGCGAAAACCGGCCCATCCTGAAAGATATGGAAGATTTCATGGGAAACGGAGATATTTATAGAATCTTCCAAGGCAAATGTAAAGTCTTTTTGAAAAATTATTCCAGAACCCCTCACCCTCAATCTCAAAAACTGGAGGGGAAGTTGCTGACCATTGTCTTGCAGACCCCATCTCCTATAATATGGAAACAATCTTCTGTTTTGTCATAAACGGATTCTTCCCAGACAACTTTTGAAAGGACAAGTTGAATCAGACGACCCATGAGCCGGACATCTCTTTAAAGGCCCTCCGGCATAGTGCCGCCCATGTTCTGGCCCAGGCGGTGAAACGCCTTTTCCCTTCGGCCCAGGTGGGGATCGGACCCGCAACTGAGGAAGGCTTTTACTACGATTTTCACTTTGAGCGTCCCTTTTCTCCCGAGGATCTCCAGAAGATCGAAGCTGAAATGAAGGCCATCATTGCCGAACGGTCTCCCATTGTCCGCCGGGCCCTTTCCCGGAATGAAGCCGGAGACTTTTTTTCCGAAAAAGGTGAGACCTTCAAGCTGGAAATCCTTCACGGGATTCCGGAAGAGTCCGAGATCACGGTCTATGAACAGGGAGACTTCACCGATCTTTGCCGGGGACCTCACATATCGGACACCGGGAAGATTGGGGCCGTCAAGCTTCTCTCCTCTTCAGGCGCCTACTGGAAGGGAACCGAAGGTAACCCTTCCCTTCAGCGAATTTACGGAACCGCGTTCCCGACCCAGAAAGAGCTCGACGACTACCTCGAACGTCTCGAGGAAATCCGTCAGCGAGACCACCGAAAACTGGGAAAAGAACTGGGATTCTTCCGGACTCTTGATGAAAATGGCGCGGGGATGGTTCTCTGGCTTCCCCGCGGTGCCCGCATTCGCCGTGTGATCGAGGATATCTGGAAACTTCGCCACGATCGCCACGGATACCAATATGTTTACACCCCTCACATTGCCCGCCTCGATCTCTGGAAAAAATCTGGCCACTGGGACTTCTATCGGGACAGCATGTTTTCTCCCATGGAAATCGAAGGCGCCGAATTTGAACTCAAGCCGATGAACTGTCCTTTTCATATTCTGATCTTCAAGGAATCCATTCAGAGCTACCGAGACCTGCCGGTGCGCTTTGCTGAACTGGGAACCGTCTATCGGTACGAGCGCTCGGGAACCCTTCATGGTCTCCTCCGGGTCCGCGGGTTCACCCAGGATGACGCCCATATCTTCTGCCGTCCAGAGGACATAGCCACCGAAATCGGTAAAGTTCTGAAACTCGTGGACGAGATGCTCATTCCCTTCGGCTTTACGAATCGGTCGGTCTATCTGTCAACCCGCCCAGAAGGTTCCGTCGGCTCAGACGAGAACTGGGAGGTCGCCACCCGTGCCCTCGAAGAGGCTCTCCGGACCTCCGGAATTCCTTACGAGATCGATCCGGGAGAAGGCGTCTTCTACGGCCCCAAGATCGACATGAAGTTCCATGACGTTCTCGGACGGACATGGCAACTTTCGACAATTCAGGTCGATTTCAACCTTCCGGAAAAATTCGACCTGACCTATCGTGACATCTCCGGAAAGGATGTCCGTCCTATTATGATTCACAGGGCCCTTCTGGGATCAGTCGAACGCTTTTTTGGAATTCTGGTGGAGCATTTCAAGGGGGCTTTTCCTCTTTGGCTCGCACCCGAACAGGTGACAATCCTCACCATTGCCGACCGTCACATTCCCTACGCGGAAAAGATTGCCCGCTCACTTGAATCTTCCGGACTTCGGGTGGCGACGGATTTCAGAAATGAAAAAATCGGCCTCAAGATCCGGGAAGCCCAACTTCTCAAGGTTCCCCAGATGTGGATCATCGGTGACCGTGAGATGGAGGAAGGAACGGTTTCGCTCAGACATCGTGACGGAAGTCCGGGAGGAGCTCTTCCATGGGAATCCGCAAAATTGGCCGTAGAGCAGGAAAACCGTTCCGGACTGGCCCTTGATGGACAAAATTGAGGCACCAAAATGACAACCATTACGAAGGGGGTTCCTGATTAATTCCAAAACACGCATCAACTATGAGATCAAAACCAAGGAAGTTCGTCTTATCGGCGCCGATGGGGAACAGCTTGGCATCGTTCCCACAATCGTTGCGATCAAGAAAGCTGAAGAAGCGGGCTTTGACCTTGTCGAGGTTTCTCCCAATGCCAAACCTCCCGTCTGCAAGCTCATGGATTATGGAAAGTTCCAGTACGAGCAGAGCAAGAAGGTCCACTCCATGAAACAGCACCAGAGAACCGGGCAGGTCAAGGAGCTCAAGTTCCGTCCCCATATCAATGACCACGATCTCGGAATCAAGATTCATTACGTGGAGCGTTTCCTTGAAGAAGGCAACAAGGCAAAGGTCGCTCTGGTCTTCCGGGGAAGGGAGATGATCCGGTCTGAAATCGGAACGGAACTGATGCAGAAGATGATCACGGCTCTGGGACCCAAGGCCATCGTCGAATCACCCCCGAAATTCGAAGGCACCAGCATGACCATGGTCCTGGCCCCTGCCGTACCCCCCAAAAGTGCTTCAAAGGACTCCAAAGGAACGGATGACGACGCATCCTCCCCTAAGGATTGATCCCTTCGATCATATGTGCTAGCATTTTGAAATTGTGATTTTTTCAGGTCTAATATTCGAGGAAAGGACGTGCAACGTGGCAACAGGACGTGTTCTCAAAACAAAACGTGCCGCAAAAAAAAGATTTTCCCTGACTGGAACGGGCAAGGTCAAGTTTCATCAGTCCGGAAAACGTCACCTCATGACGGGGAAGTCCTCGAAAAGGACACGATCCCTCTCGACAGGCATCCTTGAAAAAGGCCAAGCCAAAAAGGTGCTCGTAAACCTGAATATCTGACCTGAAGGCCTCCGTACGGACGAAATTCCGATTACGGGGGTCATTGTCATTTTGTCCCTTCAAGGAGGAAATCGATGCCACGCGTAAAAGGCGGTCCGCAGACTCGGGCCCGTCGAAAAAAAATTCTCGATATGGCCAAGGGATACTGGGGAGGGCGTTCCCGTCTCTACCGGTCGGCCCGACATACTGTTGAAAAAGGCTTGACATACGCCTATCGTGATCGCAAAGCCAAGAAAAGGGAATTCAGAAGGCTGTGGATTCAGCGAATCAATTCGGCGTGCCGTCCCCAGGGACTGACCTACAGCCGCCTGATCGCCGGTCTCAAGAAAATGGGCATTGGACTTGATCGCAAGATCCTGGCTGATTTGGCCTTGAACCAGCCCGATGCTTTCACTGATCTTCTGAACAAGGTCAAGGCCGGATAGCTCTCCGGTCTCTTTCCAAAACAAAAATGGCGCCTGATGGCGCCTTTTTTGTTATCGATTTTCCCATTCCCTGTCATCTTAACGGGAACTAGGTACAGCCATGCGCCTCCCTCTCTTCCAGAGCCTTTGACTTCAGGGCCTTGAAAGATGAAAATAGAAAAAACGGAAAGTGATTTATTCTTTCTTATCTATCCGGCAGGGGCGTCAGAATGGTCGTCCGCTATGCGGAAAGCAAAGATGAAAGCGCAGAAATCCTCCGTCTCGTCCTGCAGAAGATGGGTGAATGGCGTCTTTCCTTCACCCCCGTTCATTACACCGTCGTTTACGAATATGTCACCAACATCAATCCAGGCCTTCGAAAAACCATCGACGATCTAGTCGCCGCAGGGGCCCTGACCGACAAGAAGATCGAAGAAGCCTATTACGGATTCATCGTTCCGGAACAAACCCTTCCCGTCCTCGAGCAGCGAGGGCTCCTGACCCAGGAAACCCTCGAAATCCTTAACCGCATGGCCGAATCGGCCAACACGACCATGCAGACGACCCAAAAGGCCCGATTCGGAATTCTTTCCCAGCACAATGCCCTTAGGACAGCCGAGGTCGTCGACTCCTCCCTTCTCCAGTCTGTCATCACCCGGCTCGCGGGAGAGACCAAAAAGCTTCTTGAGACGAGCGAAACACTTGAAAATCAGTTGCGGGACAGCCGAAAAGAAATTGAGTCCCTCCGATCCGAGCTTCAGGCAGTGGCCCAGGCATCAGCCATCGATCCTCTGACCGGGGTCATCAACAGGCGAGGGTTTGAAAAACAGATCCAATCCTGTCTTCAGATCCACGAAAAAAAAGCCGGAGACTGCTCCTTTCTTTTTCTCGACATCGACCATTTCAAGCAGATCAACGACGAATACGGCCACGTCGTGGGGGACCGTGTCCTTCAGGCCGTCGCGCAGGTTTTCAGGGCAAAGACGCGGGGTGAAGACATCGTGGCCCGATACGGAGGGGAGGAGTTCATCATCATTCTTCCGGCGACGCCCATCGATAAGGCCCATATTGTCGCCGAGAACATTCGCCAGAACGTGGAGCGAATCGCACTCCTGAACGCCAAGGACAGCAAAACGATAGGAGTCGTGACTGTTTCGATCGGCATCGACGTTCACAAGCCAGGGCAGAATTGGCGTCAGACGATCGAGCGGGCCGACAAGGCCATGTACCAGTCAAAGCAGAACGGAAGGAATCGAACAACAACCTATTTTCAGATCTGAGTCTTCCTCCTCATTTTTTCCCTTCCTCCTCATCCATTCTCTCTTTTTCCTCCAAAACGGCCTCTGCCAACCGATCTGAGACCTTTTTCAAAGGAGCGAGATCCTCTTCCAGCGAACTCAGCCCGTTCTCCCGAATTTTTCGAATTCCTGCCGCCAAAGCCTCGTGATAGCGGGAGTGTAGCCGGTCGATTTTCCCTCCGGAAACCAGCCCAAACCTGTCTATGGTTTTTTGGACAGGACAATCCTTCACGTCTCCAAGGGACGTCAGATCAAAAACGGCCGGGCTTTGAAGGAGAAACTCCAACTGCATCCCATGAGTCCGGACCAGCAGGGCATAGAGACCGAGAAGGGATTTCGGCACAAAATTCCTTTCCGGAGGATACGTGCGAAGGAAGGCGACCAGATCGGGAAGAGGCAGAGGGCGAGAGATCCCGTACCCCTGAAGGAGGTCCACTCCCAACATGCGCATGGCATCCAGGATCGGGCCGGTTTCCACCCCTTCCACAACAAGGGAAAGCCCCATCCTGTGGGAAAGCTCCATGATCGCCTCAACGAAATGGAGATCCTTCGGACGTCTCTCGAGGGTCCGGACAAAACCCTGATCGAGCTTCACCTTGTCGACGGGGAGATCCTTCAGGCGAAGGAGCGACGAATAGGCACTTCCTACATCGTCCATGGCCAACCTGACTCCCAATCCCTTGAGCCGTTTCAGAAGCTCGAGAGCCACAATCGTTTCGCCGAACTCCTGTCCCTCGAGAATCTCGAGCGTGAGGCGGGAAGGGTCGATCCGTGCATCCCCGAGCATCCTCCCAAGGCATTCGAGGCATCCTTCGGTAATGGATCGGGGATCGACATTGACAGAAACCCAGAGGGACGGGTCCGTGTCGAAAAGCTCTCCGAGATCCGAGAGGGCCCGTTCCATCACCTGCCGGGAGAGTTCGAAGAGATCGTCTCCCCCATAGTCCTGAAGAAAGGAGGCCGGAGAAAGGATCGATCCATCAACGTCCCGGAGGCGTGCCAGCGCCTCGACCCCTACGATCCGGCCCGTCCTGTTGTCGAGGACGGGCTGATAATGAACCTCCACCTTCCGCTCGTAGAGAAGACACTGGGCATGGGTCCGTGCCAGCGGAACCGTTTCTCCGTATATCATCCAGCAGCGGGAGCGGTCTGTCTTGTGACCCTTGCTTTCGTAGAGAGCCTGATCGGCAAGTCGCATGAGATTCTCCGGATTTTCAGGAGCCCCCGAACCGGGAGAGGACAACGCCACACCGATCGACACTCCCACCGAGACCTCTTCCCCTTCCTCAAGACTCACAGGCATTCTTGCGGTCCGGTCGATTCTGTCGAGGAGATCCCCAAGCTCCTCACGACCCGTTATATTTTCAAGAAGAAGCACAAATTCATCTCCACCGAGCCGGGCCAGGAAGTCGGTCTTTCGAAGAACTCCCAGGATCCGCTCCCCCGTCAGACGAAGAAGACGGTCTCCGGCCTCGTGGCCATAGCGGTCGTTAACTGGCTTGAAACGGTCGAGGTCAAGAATAGCGACGGCAAAGGACCACCCGTACCGGGCGGAGCGGGCGAGGAGCCTGTCAAACTCGAGGTCAAGCCCACGCCGGTTCGGCAGGCCGGTCAGCCGGTCGTGGCGCGAGTCAAACTCCAGTCTTTTGGTCAGATCGATCAGGGAGGTGATATCCCGCTGGTTTCCGACAAATTCGACGAGCCGGCCAGAGGAGTCCCGGAGCGGGCTGATGGAAAGGAGATTCCAGAAGGGTGTCTTGTCCTTCCTGTAGTTCAGAATCTGCCCGTGAAAAGGGCGCTCCTCCCGAAGTGCCGAGCGGATTTTTTCGACCGTCTCTGGGTCGGTCCCCTCTCCCTGCAGGATCCGGCAATTCTGCCCTATCATCTCCTCGGCCGGGTACCCCGTGATCGACGAAAACCCTTCGTTGACAAAAATAATTCGTCCATCAGTCTCTGTGATCACGACCCCTTCCCCGACTGCCGCCACCGCGCTTGAGAGAAGATTTTGCCGGGAGAGAAGATCCAGTCGGTCGAGGCCAAGAGAGATATTTCGGGCGAGTTCGGTCAGGAGCCCTTCGAGAACGGGATCGCTGAAGGCACCCTCCTTCACATGGGCGACAAAAAGGAGCCCCCAGGGGACCCCTTTCCGGAGGAGCGGAAGGGCCCCGCTGGCGTTTAGTCCGAACTCCCGGAGTCTTTCCCCCCACAGCGCCCGGGTCCCTGTCGGATCCGGGTCGAAGACAGGACCGCGACCCCCAAGGACCGGAGCGAGGCGATCCACGATTTCGCTCACTCCTTGCAGAGGTGAGCTCCCCCCTCCAGGAATGTCCGCCTGCCCCGAGGACGCCACCACATGCATCCCTCCCCGGCCATCCGGACAAAGGATGGCGGCCACCGTCATCTCGCCGTGAGTGACGGCCAGTTCGCAAAGCTTTGAAAGAAGCGTGGATTCGTCGAATCCGGCAGAAAGCGCCTCCGAGGCATGGGCGAGGAGGGTGTTATATGAGGAGAGGAGGCGGAGCCGTTCCGTCTGGGCATGCCGGTCGCCCACGTCATGGACAGTGCCCACGACCACCGAGGGTTCGTCCGGAATACGGGCCAGGGAGATGTCCACCATGACAGGATGCCCGTTCTTCTTGACCATCCTCACGTCCGGGATCTCGACGCTTTCACGATTTGAAAGAAACCCGTATGCAAAACCCACCCGCTCGAATTCCCCCGCATCGCCATAAAGCATCCGGGTCGTATGACCCACCATTTCCCCCACCTGGTCATAGCCCAGCATCTGCCGCATCCGGTCGTTTGCGTAGCGGATCCGGCGCTTTTCGAGGAGCATGATCCCCGCCCGTGTGTTTTCAAGGAGGACCTTTTCGAAGGCCGCCGACTCCCTTTCCCGTCGGAGGGACTCGAGACGGTCGAGCCCCCGGGAGACATCCCGTGCCAGCTCCGAGAGCACCTCCTGAAGAGCGGGGTCGAAACTGGCCGGCTCCTCGTGATACAGCGCCAGGACCCCCCATATTCCTCCCTCCCGCATGACCGGAAGGACCGCCGCGGTCCGGAGATTGTGGTGACGGGCCCTTTCCCCAGCCGTTGTTCCGCCAAGCCTTTCAGGAATGTCGACATTGAAAAGAGGGCGCCCCGTCCGCCAGACCTCGCCAACAATCCCTTTCCCGCCATCATGATCCGGATCGACCGAAATCTCGAGGTTCTCGATAAATGCTGTCTCTCCGGCGCTCGCCTCCACCTTGACGGTCCCTCCGTCTTCCGGACGCCCGATCCAGGCCAGACGAAGCTTCCCGAAGCGGACCGCCAGGTCGCAGATTCCCTGGAGAAGTGACTCCTCAACCGTCGCTTCGGCGATCGCCTGATTGACCTGGGCCAGAAGACTGTTGAAATCGGCAAGCCGGGACAGATCCCGGGCCAGACGATGCCGCTCGGAGACGTCGATGATCGTCCAGACGACCGTATCGGGCCCTTCCCCGGCGATTTTCTGTCCGGAGAGATCCACGAAGCCTTCAGAGCCGTTTGCACGGCGGATACGCAGGTCCCGGAGAAAGGCTCTCCCTGTCGCGAGGGCCTCATTCGAGGCCTCTCCCATTTTTTCAAAGCTGTCGTCTCCCACGAAATAAAGATCCCGGACGCTGTGTCCCACGATTTCTTCCGGAGCCCCGTAACCCAGGATTTCGAGAAAGCCCCTGTTCGCCTCGACCACAATCCGGTCGGGATAGCGAACGAGGTCGATTCCGGCCGTGGTATTGGCGAGAAGGGTCTCCTTGAGGGCCGTGGCAATCCTTTCTCTCTGCAAGAGATCAAAACGGTCGAGGGCCAGAGAAAGATTGTCCGCGATCGCCTCGAGCAGATGCCGAAGCTCGGGCTCGAAACTTTCCTCCCTGTCGAGGTAGACGGTCAGCACCGCCCAGATCGCTCCCCCGCGATGGACCGGGATGGAGGCACTGGACTGGAAGTCAAAGCGGCGGGACAAGGATTCCCATGGTCCCATGACAAGGTTTCGCCTAAAGGAGGAATTATAAACTGGCCGGTCCGTTCTCCAGGCCTGGCCCATCGGACCCCGGCCCTCCGGACGGTCGTCAAGGCTCGAGACAACGGCGTGTTCGAGGTATCCGTTCTCTCCGGAGGACGCCAGAACCCGAAAGATCCCAGCCTCATCGGGACGACCGACCCAAGCCAGCCGGATTTCAGGAACATCGATCGCAAGTCGGCAGAAATCCGGAAGGATTTCCTCTTCCCGGATCTCTCTCGACACCGCCTCCGCGACCCGACCCCGCAGAACATCGAAAGCTAACAGACGCTCGAGCCGTTCGTTTTTTTCCTCGAGTCTTCCTTCAAGTTCCCGACGTTCGGTCACGTCGAGCCCCAGAAAAACCCGATAAAGGGGACGCCCCTCCCCGTCATTAAGGACGGAGAGGCTCCATTCGAAGGTCCGACGCTCTCCGGTCCTTCCGGTCCAGGCACATTCGGAGGGAACGGGGGCCTCCCCCCGCGTCAGTGCGTCAAAGAAGCTCCGGACGTCTGAACGGTCCTCTGCCGTCAAGAAACGCATCCACTCCCAGGGCTTTCCCCGGACCTCTTCCGCCGTCACTCCCAAAAATCTTCTCGCCGTACGGTTGATGCGAAGGGCCTCGCCATTCGGATCAAGGACCAGTCCCAGGGCTCCGGCTCCATCGAAGATCGCTTCGTCGAGCTCGGACAGTTCGGCGAGCTGTCTGCCCTGGCGTTCCTGACGGCGAACCAGAGTCCGAATCCCCAAAACCATCAGGACCAGCAAAAACAGTCCTCCCTCCTCGAGCATCCACCGTCGTGACGACAGGCCCATCCACCCTTCCCGGACCAGGGAATTCGGCCAATACGCCGTCATTTCGAAGGGGTATCCGGGAACAGGAACCCGGACGATGTTTTTGTCTCCGGGAATCAGAGGGGAGTCGGGACGGTTTCCCCGGACCAGGAACAGAATGTCTCCGTTCCGGAGATCCCTGAGGGAAAAGCTGAAGGTGCGATGGGCCTTCGGGGGAACCAGGTTCGCCACCCGAAGGGAGGTCCGAACCCCCAGAGGGGATCTCCCGGCCTGGGCGGGAAGCAGGATCGAGAGGGGGAGAATCCGCGTTCCGAGACGGGAAGAAAGCCGGCTGCGTCCCACAAGAAAAGAGGGATTCTCGGGGAGGGGTGTGGCATAGCCGTTTGCAGGAAAAGGGGCCGGGAGGGAAGACTCGGGCGAAACCCGGGTTGACCAAAGGATCCGGCCGGTTCGCGGGTCATAGAGCTCGAAGTCGACCAGGGACGGGTGAAGGGCCAGGAAAATCCGGAGCGTCTGCTCCCTCTTCGGACCGGGTTTCGGCCCGGGAGTCCGGATCGGGTGGTTGATTTCCGGAAGGGTGGCCGCCACAAACCCAAGATCGAGAAAGTGCGACGAGAGGCGACGGGACACAGCTGAGGCGCGTGTCAGGGCAGCCCGGACCGCTCGCGCCTCCACCGCATTCCGGTAATCGCTGTATTCCGCCGATTCGAAAAAGGCGATTCCCAGGAGGGCCAGGATGAGGGTTCCTGCAACCAGAAGGCCAACCGACCTCCCGATCAGCAGATGATCCAGCAGACGTCTGGGTGTAAGCGTTGTCTTCATGCTCTCCCCGTCCCGGCCGAAGCTCAGGAGGCCAGCATCGCCTCCAGATCAACCTCGAAACAGACCGTGGGCATCCGGATCCCCCACCTGTCCAGAAATTCCGGATGGATCTCTCCGACCGTCGCAACCGTCTCGCCCGACCTGTTCACATACGTTCCACATCGTCCAGGCAGATAGGGAGCGAGGTCGGCGGTTCGAATGACCAATGTCCGATCCATCCGCTCGAACAACATCTCGAGAACCCCCTGGAGCTCGGAAACACTGGCCTGGGGATGCGCAAGGAGGGCCGACATGAGCCAAAGATCGTTGATCGGCCGATCCTCTTCGCCCCGCGAGGCGGCCCCGAGACGCATCGCCTCCCCGACCTCAAAAATCCTGTGGGGATAGAGGGCCCGGCCAGATCGTGCCTCGGCCGCGAGAAGGCCGGCCAGAAGTGAGGGGCGAACGACGGCGAACTGAAGGCTTGCCGGGTTGTCGATCCGGACCAAAGCCCCGGCATCCCGCCCGAGGCGCTCCGTCACGAGCGGCTCTCCGGTCAGGATGTTTGAGAGGAGTTCCTGGTATCCCATCGCCGTCAAGGCTTGCCTGATGCGGGACTCGATTTTCTGGCGGGGGGCTGGCCTCCCCCGCGTGAACTCCCGGGGAAGGAGGGGCTCAAAAGTATCATACCCTTTGGCCACAAGGTAATCCTCCACCACATCCACGGCTCCGAGAAGATCGTCCCGAGTGAAGGGCGAGAGGACTTCCCATCCCGATTTTCCTTCTCCCGCCGGACGGGAGATCTGGGGATAGCCGAAATCCAGGAGTGTCTCCACAAAATCGGAAGGATCCCTCTCCTCCCCCAGAACCCGGGCCGGAAGACCTGTTGGAACATGAACGACGGTTCCCGGGGAGGCGGGCGCCACGAGAGGAGATTTTCCTCCCGCCATGAGGGGCTCGACCTCGTATCCCCGATCCGTCAGGTTTGCGGCCAGGATGTTCAGGACCAAAAGGAGCCGTCCGGGGTCGAATCCGGTCGCCTCAACGAAAAGACCTTCGTCCTCCGGGGTGACCTCCCCCGAAGAGGTGGCATTGATCACGGGAGGAAAGGACAGGATCGTCTCCCGTGCGTCGAAGAGAACCGGCCAGGCTGAGTGCCCCTTCAAAAGGCCCCCGTATGCCCGTCCCTTGGGATGGGTTTCCACGATCTCACCCAGCGTCATCGCATGGTCCGCACCTAGAGGAACGAACCGTGTGGTTACGGGATCGCAGGCCCGGTAAGTCAGAGGAAAGACGATCCGGTCGAGAGGGTAGACACCGATCGCCAGATCAGCGCGCTTTCTCCCGAAGAGATCGGACAGGCGCTCCTGAGTCCCGATGATCTGGAGGAGGCCTTCGGCCCCGAGACGGCCTCCCCGTGCACAGAACCCTCCCATGAAGGGACGGACCCTGTCCACCGAGGAATCGATCCGGATATCAGGCTCCCCCCCCTTCCGCTTGCGGAGGTCCGCCTGCTCGAGAAATCCGTAGGGATGGCCGGAACGTGGACGGCCTCCCCGAAGCTGGCGCGCGATCCCTTCCACGCTCCAGAGATCAGGCCGGTTTGTATCGTTGAGCTCGATCTTGAAGCGCCCGGTTCCAGGGTCGAACTGTTTCCACTCCCCTTTCACCGCATCAAGGGTCCGGTCCATCTCCTCCGGGGAGAGCCTCCTGCCCAGAAGCTCCTGTAGATCGTCAAAATGTCCTTCCAGTGTCGGCACAACAACCTCTTGTCTTTAGGGTCCTTGGCACGGATCTCCGTCTACGACGGACTCCATGCGCGTGAATGCTCCTCCGAACGGGCCATGGCCGCCAGGGTCGATAGATCGCCGGTGAACAAATCCCGGATGTCAGAAAGTCCCAGTCTGAACATCGCCATGCGATCGATTCCCATCCCCCAGGCGATGACAGGAACTGTGACCCCCAGGGGGCGTGTCACCTCCGGGCGGAAAAGCCCGGCTCCTCCCAGCTCCATCCAACCCAGGACCGGATGGTGGGCATGCAGTTCGACGGAAGGCTCGGTGAACGGAAAGTAGGCCGGCTTGTAGTGCACACGGTCCACCCCGGCGATCTCCTTCGCCAGAAGCGCCAGAAGTCCCAGTAGCGTCCTGAAGCTCGCCCCTTCTTCGAGTACGATCCCTTCCGCCTGGAAGAAGTCCACTGCATGGGTTGCGTCGACCTGGTCGTGGCGGAAACATCGGGCGATGGCAAAGTACTTCCCGGGAATCTCCGGACGTCCCGCCAGAGTCCGGGCCGAGAGGGCCGTCCCCTGGCTCCGCATGAGAAGGCGCCGGGACTGGGCAGGATCGAAGCTCTGTCTCCACCCCCGGGTCTCGGTCGGCGCCTCCCGGCCTTCATGAGTCCGCGCGACGGCGTCGAGAGGCCATCCATCAATGTCGGAGGCGCTCCGGGGCTCGGACAGAAGATAGATGTCATGAATGTTCCGGGCGGGATGGGTCTGGGGGATGAAAAGGGCGTCCATGTTCCAGAACTCCGGCTCGACCAGACTCCCGGTCATTTCT
>JAKADN010000023.1 GCA_021820445.1 Nitrospirota bacterium
AAGGGAAGGATTTCCTGATAAGATAAGCATCAATCCTTCCCAAAAGGCGCCTGTAGCTCAGTAGGATAGAGCGTCGGACTTCGAATCCGCAGGTCGCAGGTTCGATTCCTGCCAGGCGCACCATGTTCATTCAAGAATCCCGACATAAAAACGAACTGTTTCATCAAAAAATGCCCTACTCTTTTTCTCCTTGAAGAATTGATTCCCATTCCTTTTAAGGCGTGAAATCCGGAAAGAGCCGAGAGCGCCTTGGAGGCGGAACGGGGGGGACAAATCCCGACGGATCGAGCTCCGGCATCGGACCGAAACCCAGTCGCCGGGCGGCCACCTCGAATCGTTTCGAGAGAAGATCGGCCATAAGCCCGCTTCCCCGCATTCTCCTTCCGAACTCCGAATCGTAGAGGGCTCCCCCATGGAACTCCCGCAAACGATGCTCAACTTTTTTGGCCGAATCCGGATAATGATGGGAGAGCCATTCGAGAAAGAGCGGACGCACTTCGAGAGGGAGACGCAACAGAATGTACCCTGCCGAAAGGGACCCGGCCTTTCGGGCGCTCTCCAGGATCCCCTCCAGTTCGTGGTCGGTGAGACCCGGGATGACCGGGGCCGCGAGAACCCCCACCGGGATTCCCGCATCAGACAGGCGGCCGATGGTCTCCAGCCGCCTCATCGGCCGCGTGGCCCGGGGCTCGAGCTTTCCGGAAAGATCCTCATTCAGGGTCGGAAGAGAGATGAAGACCTGGATGCAGCGGTGGGCCGAAAGGGCGGTCAGGAGGTCGAGGTCCCGTTCGATGAGGGCCGACTTCGTGACGATTGTCAGAGGATGTCGTGCGCGAAGCATCACCTGAAGAATCGACCGGGTGACACCGAGCTTCTCTTCGGCCGGCTGGTAAGAGTCGGTATTGATTCCCAAGGCGATCGGCTCGCATCGGTAAGACTTCTTTCTCAGTTCCTGCTCGAGAAGAACCGCCGCATCCTTCTTGAAAAAGATCCGCCGCTCGAAGTCCAGCCCAGGAGACAGGCCGAGATAGGCATGGGTCGGCCGGGCAAAGCAGTAGATACACCCGTGCTCGCACCCCCGGTAGGGATTCAGTGAGCGGGAGAACCCCACATCCGGAGAGTCGTTTTCGCACAGGACGGATCGGGCCGTATCCGGAAGAATCACGGTGTCGTTCGAGGATGGAGGGGCTTCCCCCATCGCCTCCGGCATGATCTCCCGGGTTTCCTTTTCATACCGGTTGTCTGGAAGCGAGAGGGCTCCACGGCCCCGGGGTGTCGGAGGTTTCCGGCTCATGCTCGTCCTCGCCCGATGGTAATACAGCCATCAAAACAATTCACCGGTCCCATCCTTAACATTTCCGCCTCCAGCCAGCGATCGTCCAATAGCTCGATCTCGTCCCGGAAGCAACCTTCAGGAACCGTCCCTCCATGACAAACCTTCGGAAAAGAGCCATCCTTGTTATCTTGAAGGGGAAAAGAGTATAAATAGTCCGACCTGCTCTCGACCTTAACAATACGGAAGGAGAAGAACCTTGGGGCCACTGTTCTCTAGACATGGAAAATCGGGAGTCATTTCCCTGACCGGATTCATCCTGGCCGTGACGGTCACCCTGTCATCCATTCCCGTCGCATCGGGAGCGACCGGGGATCCCGTCCGAGGCAAAAAGATCTATCAGGGACTCTGCATCCAGTGCCATGGGGTCAAGGGAGACGGAAACGGCGTGGCCGCCCCGGCCCTCATGGAAAAACCCGCCAATTTCACCGACCCCAAAACCTGGCAGATGGGAGACGAGGCCTTTTACATCCACGTCATCCGTCGCGGACGAAAAATCATGCCCGCCTTCTGGGATGTCATCGACCCGCAGCAGATCCGGGACGTTCTCTCCTACGAGCGCACCTTCCTCAAAAAGTAGATCCCGAAAATTTACGGTCCCCAACCCGGCCCCCCTCCGGTCGGGTCAGGGACCGACCTCGGAGACCAGGACCTGGCTCTTGCGGTCCGGATCATAAAGCATTTTACGGTCTGGCGGGAGGATCTCCGGGCTCGCCGGAACGAATCCCCGCTCCATGAACCACCGGGAAGACTGGGTGGTCAGGACAAATATCTTCTTGAGACCCAGTCGTTTCGACTCGGCCCGACACCAGGCCAGAAGCTGCTCCCCGCGTCCCGCTCCCTGGTATTCGGGAAGAATGGCCAGACAGGCCATCTCCGCCATGGACGAGGCAGGATAGGGCGTGAGGGAGACGCATCCGATCACCGTCCGGTCCCGACAGGTCACCGTAAAGTGCGAAAGCTCCATCTCGAGACGCTCCCGGGGCCTGCGGACGAGAATGCCTCCGGCTTCGAGGGGACGGATGATCCCCAGAATGTCGACCAAATCGTCGAGGACGGCCGGCCGAATATGCTCGAACGGATCCCGCGACACAAGCGTACCGATCCCGTCCCGCGTGAAGAGCTCCAGCAAAAGCGCCCCGTCCTTCTTGCCGTCAAGAAGATGGAGGCGGGGAACCCCCTGGTCCAGGGCTTCGTAAAGGACCGAGAGCGGAAGGGGAGATGTCGCTTCCCGGGCCCTTGCCTCCGGAAGGACCAGCTGTCTCAGGGGCTCTCCCCTCTCGTTTCTGATCTCGGGGGACAGAGCGAGCAAAATGAGTTTCGAGGCCCCTACCGCGACCGCGGCCCTGGAGGCCACCTCGAATGACAGGACATTAAAGATTTCCCCGGTCGGCGAAAAGGCGAGGGGCGACAGCAGAACCACGTCTCCCTGGTCCAGATGGTGCCGGATCGCTTCGGACTCGATCCGGCGTACCGTCCCGGTGTACAGGAAGTCGACCCCGTCGATGACCCCCAAGGGTCTCCCGATGACGAAGTTTCCGGAAACCACGCGGATCCGGGCCCCCCCCATGGGTGTCCCGTCGGTCCCCTGGGAGAGGGCGGCTTCGATCTCGAAACGGATTCGTCCCACCGATTCCATGAGCAAGCCCAACGCTTCCGGAGGGGTGATGCGGCGTTTTCCGACACGCGTGGTTTCGACAGCCCGGAATTCGAGGCTGGCATCGATCTGGGGACTGGCCCCGAAGACAAGAACGAGCCGGATCCCGAGGCTCGACAGAAGAGCGATATCATGAGCCAGGGCGCCCATGCCACCCTCTCTCAGAAGATCGCCGTCCAGCAGGAGGACAAAGGTCTCCCCCCGGAATTGGTGGATGTAGGGAGAGGCCTCCCGAAACCACTCCACATACCCGGCGCCGTTCTTTCCCGGGACTTCTTCGTTTCTTTCCCTCTCAGCCATCCCCATCCCCTCTTCCGTCCGACCTTTGACTGAAACTCCTCTCCCGATCATACCTTTTTGCATGGAACTCCTTCAAACGGACAAAAGCATACGTCTCTTCAACAGTCCCTGCAGACACGATCAAAATCTGTTCATCCCGCTCCGAATCGGCTATGATGGGGCCATCGATTTCTCTGAAAAAAACAACCGGGCCTTCAAGGAGGAACGTTGGCGACGAAAAAGAATGCGAAGGCCGAATGCTGGATCGTCACGGGGGGAGCCGGCTTCATCGGTTCAAATTTCGTCCGGATGGTCCGGAGACAGAATCGGGCCCGAATCGTGACCTACGATGCGCTCACCTATGCCGGCAACCTTGCCAACCTTGACGAACTCAAAGATGATTCCGACCACGTTTTCGTCCAGGGAGACATCCGGGACCGCAAGGCGGTGGCCAGTCTTTTTGCCCGACACCAACCCACGGGCCTGTTCCATTTCGCCGCGGAAAGCCATGTCGACCGCTCGATCGAAAGTCCCGAGGCTTTTATCGAAACCAACGTGACCGGAACCTTCGTCCTTCTCGACGAATCGCTCCGGTATCTCCGCAGCGGTGGGCCGGGGAAGGATTTTCGCTTCCTGCATGTCTCCACGGACGAAGTCTACGGTTCGCTTCTTCCCTCGGATCCTCCCTTCACCGAGCGGACCCCTTATGCCCCCAATTCGCCCTATGCCGCCTCCAAGGCTTCGTCCGACCATCTTGCCCGGGCCTATGTCCACACCTACGGCCTTCCCCTTGTCACGACCAACTGCTCGAACAACTACGGTCCCTGGCAGTTTCCCGAAAAGCTCATTCCCACCGTCATCCTCGCCGCCATCGAAGGACGTCCAATCCCCGTCTACGGGGATGGCCTCAACATCCGGGACTGGATTTTCGTGGAAGACCACTGCGAAGGAGTCATCGCCGCCTTCGAAAAAGGAAAGACGGGAGAGACCTATGCCCTGGGAGCAGGGAACCCCCGAACCAACCGGGAGGTGGTGACGGCCATCCTGGAGACTTTAGACAGGATCCGTCCTTCCTCCGACGGATCCTCCTA
The DNA here is from genome assembly GCA_021820445.1 of Nitrospirota bacterium. Taxonomy (GTDB): domain Bacteria; phylum Nitrospirota; class Leptospirillia; order Leptospirillales; family Leptospirillaceae; genus UBA4572. The sequence goes on from JAKADN010000023.1 coordinate 4,361, forward strand.
CGCCAGGCTCGTCACCTCCGTCCCGGACAGGCCGGGCCATGACAGGCGCTACGAGATCGACGCCGCAAAAGCCCGGCGGGACCTTGACTGGAAGCCGGCCCACACCTTCGGACAAGCCCTGGAAAAGACCATCCGGTGGTACCTCGACCATACCCCTTGGTGGAGCGACCTTCGCGCCCGCTATGACGGGTCCCGACAGGGGACAGGACGAAGCCAACTCCCGGGAGGAGCACGATGAAAGGGATTCTTCTGGCCGGAGGCTCGGGGACGCGTCTCTACCCTCTGACGAGAGCGGTCAGCAAGCAGCTGATGCCGGTCTACGACAAACCCATGATTTACTACTCCCTGACCACCCTCATGCTGGCGGGCATCCGGGAGATTCTTCTCATCTCCACTCCCGAGGACACGCCGCTCTTCAAACGTCTGCTCGGAGACGGCTCCCAATGGGGGATCTCCCTCTCCTATGCCGTCCAGCCCAAGCCCGAAGGGCTCGCTCAGGCCTTTCTGATCGGGGAGTCGTTCATCGCCACCGATCCGGTCTGCCTGGCCCTGGGAGACAACATTTTCTATGGGCATGGTCTCTCCGAAACCCTGCAGAAGGCGGCGGCTCTTTCTGAAGGGGCCCAGATCTTCGGATACGCGATCCGGGATCCGGAACGATATGGCGTCCTCGCCTTCGACCCCCTAGGATCGGTTCGTGAGATCGTCGAAAAGCCGGCCAATCCCCCGTCGCGGTATGCCGTCCCGGGAATCTATTTTTACGACCGGACCGTCGTCGCAAGAACCCGCTCCCTTTCTCCCTCATCACGGGGAGAGCTCGAGATCACCGATCTTAATCGCCTTTACCTGAAGGATGGGCTTCTGAAGGTGGAAAAGCTGGGGCGGGGAACGGCCTGGTTCGACACGGGAACCCACGAATCTCTTCTGGAAGCTTCCATCTTTATGGAGGTCATCGAACGGCGCCAGGGAATCAAGGTCGCCTGCCCGGAGGAGATTGCCTACCGGATGGGATACATCGGAAAAGAAGAGGTTCTGGCCCTCGCCGCCCCCCTCAAGAACGGATACGGGGCCTATCTTCGTGAAATGCTCGTCCTCGAGGAGGGTGAATGGACGTAAAGGAGACATCACTTCCAGGAGTTCGGCTCCTGTCTCCCCGGGTTCACGGAGACAGCCGCGGCTTTTTCATGGAAACCTTTCATGCCAAAACCTTCGAGCGCCATGGGATACCGCAACTCTTCGTCCAGGACAACCATTCCCGCTCAGGCAGAGGCGTCACGAGGGGACTTCACTTCCAAAGACGGCATGGCCAGGGGAAACTGGTCCGGGTCGCAACCGGAGCCGTCTTCGATGTGGCCGTGGACCTCAGGAAAGAATCCCCCACCTTCGGACGGTGGTTCGGAACAGTCCTCTCCGAGGAAAATCATCTGATGATGTACATTCCCGAAGGGTTCGCCCACGGCTTCCAGGTGATCAGCGACCACGCCGATTTTCTTTACAAGTGCACCGACTTCTATGATCCCGAAGACGAAGGGGGCATCCTCTGGAACGATCCGGAGATCGGAATCGAATGGCCCCTGAGCGACATCGTCGTGTCGTCAAAGGACGGCCGCTACCGGCCTCTTTCCCAAACCCCCAGGGATCAGCTTCCGATCCGGTAGCCGTGGTCTGACACAGCCGCCCCGGAGGAGATCTCGCCCCTCTTGAACCGAAACCTATTGACTTTAAGACGGTGTCTAAAAGATAATAACGAAGTTTGCCGCCTTCAGACCTCATTCACGTCCCCATCGTCTAGCCGGCCTAGGACATCGCCCTTTCACGGCGGTAACACGGGTTCGAATCCCGTTGGGGACGCCATGTTTATCAATCTCTTAAGCAATTCTCTTTCTTAATGAAGCATTCTCGATACGGATCAGGTCCCGGCTTTATCAATAAATCTGTCAGCATCTTTCCTCCTACCACCCTCATCATTTTTTCAATGACATTAAAGATCCACCACGCCATCGGGACAACGTTGCGTCTGACTCTTAATTAATCAAAAAAGATAATTATTTTTCATCATTTTCATAGAAAAGAATCACTATACTTATCCTTTCCTATCGGCTACTCTTTGACAAGACTCTTCTTTCCCGGACGGGAAGTCGCCTCCACTTCTGGAGACATACCAGGGAACTCTGGTATAGTGAAAAGATATCGATCAAATATTGATTCTTGCCATCAGGAGCGCGCCATGCCCAAAACAATCATTGAAAAAATATGGGATGACCATGTCGTCACGGAGGACCAGGGAATGGTCCTTCTCTACATCGACCGGCAGCTCGTCCACGAGGTCACGAGCCCTCAGGCCTTCGAAGGACTCCGGATGGCCGGACGCAAGGTCCGCCGTCCGGATCTGACCTTCGCAGTCCCCGACCACAACGTGCCGACCACCGACCGATCCCACGGCATCACCGATCCGGTCAGCGCCCTTCAGGTCAATACGCTGGAGAAGAATGCCCGTGAATTCGGCGTGACCTATTTTTCCATGAACGACATTCGCCAGGGCATCGTTCACGTGATTGCGCCCGAACAGGGAATCACCCTCCCGGGACTCACCATCGTTTGCGGGGACAGCCACACGGCGACGCACGGAGCTTTTGGAGCCCTGGCTTTCGGCATCGGAACCTCCGAGGTTGAGCATGTGCTGGCGACCCAGACCCTTCCTCAGACGCGCCCCAGGACCATGGAAATCCGGATCGAAGGAAAGCCGGCTCCCGGGGTCACCCCCAAGGACCTGATCCTGGGCGTCATCGGACAGATCGGAACGGCCGGGGGAACCGGCCACATTCTTGAATTCACCGGGGAGGCAGTCAGAGCCCTCACCATGGAAGGGCGCATGACCCTCTGCAACATGGCCATTGAAGCCGGAGCCCGTGCCGGACTTGTGGCTCCCGACGAAAAGACCTTTACCTACCTGAAAGGTCGACCCTACGCCCCCAAGGGAGATCTCTGGGACCGGGCGGTTGCCTATTGGCAGTCGCTTGCCACCGATCCCGGAGCGACCTACGACAGGACGGTCACCCTCGACGCCTCACGGCTCTCGCCCCAGGTGACCTGGGGGACCAATCCAGGGCAGGTGACCGGCGTCGACGGCCGGGTTCCCGACCCCGAACAGTTCACCGACCCCGTCGAACGTGACATGGCCCGGAAAGCCCTGGCCTACATGGGACTTTCTCCGGGAACGAGGATTACCGATATTCCCGTCACGCGCATCTTCATCGGCTCCTGCACCAACGGCCGGATCGAAGATCTTCGAGCCGCGGCCTCGATCGTCAAGGGACACAAAATCGCCAAGGGCGTGAGCGCCATGGTCGTTCCGGGCTCCGGACTCGTCCGGCAACAGGCCGAAAAAGAAAATCTCCATCAGATCTTCATCGAGGCTGGCCTCGAATGGCGAGAACCCGGCTGCTCCATGTGTCTGGGCATGAACCCCGACCAGCTTGCCCCCTTTGAGCGCTGCGCCTCCACATCCAACCGGAATTTCGAGGGACGTCAGGGCAAGAACGGGCGCACGCACCTTGTCAGCCCCGAGATGGCCGCAGCCGCAGCCATCGCAGGACACTTCGTGGACATACGGACGCTTTCCCGATCCTGAAAAACCTTTAGGAGCCCAACCCATGGAACCATTCGTGACCATGACCGCCGTCGTCGCCCCGATAGACCGGGCCAACATCGATACCGACGCGATCATTCCCAAGCAGTTTCTGAAGACCATCCGGCGAACCGGACTTGGCGTGAGTCTCTTCTATGACTGGCGCTACAAGGACGCGCCCTCCGACGGACGAACAGACGGACTCGTCCCGGACCCCTCCTTTGTCCTGAACAATCCCCGCTACCATGGGGCCAGGATCCTCCTGGCCCGTGAAAACTTCGGATGCGGATCATCGAGAGAGCATGCCCCATGGGCCCTGCTGGACTATGGCTTTCGTGCGGTCATCGCGCCATCCTTTGCCGACATTTTCTACAACAACTGCTTCAAGAATGGCATCCTCCCGGTCGTTCTCAAACCTCAGGAAGTGGACGCTCTCTTTTCCGAGGTGGCCAAAACGCCCGGCTTCCAGCTGACCATCGACCTCCCGGAGCAGAAGGTCCGGACACCCTCCGGTGACGTTTTTTCCTTTTCCGTCGACCCGGTCCGAAAGACGCACCTCCTTGAAGGGCTCGACGAGATCGGACTCTCTCTCAAAAAGTCACCGGAAATCACCGTCTACGAAACGCGTCAGGACAAATCGGCCCCCTGGAACCGTCCCGCGACACCTCCTGCCGCATGACAGGGGATTCTCCGAACCCTGAGACATCGGGAGACTGCCAACAACCGGGATCTCCCTTTGTCCGGGCCCTTCTGTTGGCGGTCCTGCTGGCCACCGCGGGATATGTCCTTCTCCCCTATGCGGTCCCCCTTCTCTGGGCCGGAATCCTGGCTTTCGCGACCTACCCGATTCTCACGACCCTCCGGCGCGTGGTCAAAAAACCCATTCTGTCGGCGCTCCTGATGACCGTCCTTTTTCTCGCACTCGTCCTGGCGCCCCTTCTCTCCTTTGCCCTCCCGCTGACTCAGGAAATTCTGACCGAGGTGGCCAAGTTCAGGGGATTCATCCAGAATCCGCAGGCCACCCTCCCCGCCTGGATCACCCATATCCCTTTCGCCGGCGCACGGATCCAGCAGTGGTACCAGAACTTCCGGACCCATACCCCCAGCCTTTCCATCTTCATGGACCGGCTCCAGTCCCATCTTCTGACCTTTGGGGACCGCCTCTTCGCCATCATGACCGACGCGGGAAAGATTGCCGTCAAAACGCTGGTGCTTCTCCTGGGGCTTTTCAGCTTCTACCTGAAGGGGCCCGAGCTGTGGAAGGGGATCCGGACCTTGCTGCTCAAATGGGGGGGGCCGGCGGTGGAAGGGCCATTCGGGCAGATCGCTCCGGTGACCCGGGGGGTCGTCTACGGCATGTTTTTCACAGCCCTGACGCAGGCGGTCCTGGCCGGAATCGGCTTCGAGGTGGCGAGGATTCCTGACGCTCTTCTCCTCACCTTTCTGCTCTTTTTCCTGGCGCTTTTCCCGATGGGTGCGGTGGCCGTCTGGCTTCCGGCCTCCTTCACCCTTCTGGCCCAGGGAAGAACGCTGGCCTTCATCCTGTTTCTCGTCTGGAACGCGCTGGTGGTGGGGGGTATTGAGAACGTGATAAAACCGATTTTCATCGGACGGTCTTCCGAGATGCCTTTCATCCTGATTCTTCTGGGCGTTCTGGGGGGACTCGAAGCCTTCGGAATCATTGGTCTTTTTATAGGACCTGTGATCCTCGCGATCCTGCAGACACTCTGGCAACAGAGCGTGCGCGAAAAAACCGAACAAAAAAGTTCATGAGGAATCAAGAAGGGGGCTCCTCCTCGCGGAAGCCCCCCATGACCGCCTTATCCTGATCCTGTCCGAAACACTTTCACCCCGGCGACTTCTTTGAGACCCGCCTGACTTTTCCGCTTCCGGAAGCATTTTCCCTTTTCTTTTTCGCTTTAGCGAAGAAGATCTCGATCAGCTCATCCATCGATTCGACCGGATGGATGGCCAGATCCTTTCGAACCTCATCCGGGAGATCCGAAATATCCTTCGCATTTTTTGCCGGAAGATAGACGGTCGTGATCCCCGCCTCGCGGGCTCCGATGAGCTTTTCCTTGATCCCTCCGACCGGAAGGACTCTCCCGGAGAGCGAAATTTCCCCGGTCATCGCCACGGTGGACGGGACAGGGATGCCCGTCGCCAGTGACAGGATGGTCGTCGTAATCGTGATGCCGGCCGACGGACCGTCCTTGGGAATCGCGCCCCCCGGAACATGGATGTGAATTTCGTTCTTCGAAAAGAAGGTGGGCGAAATACCGAGGACCTCACTCCGGGACTGTGCGAAGGAGAGAGCCGCACGGGCCGATTCCTTCATGACATCACCCAGCTGTCCGGTCAGAATGAAGCCCCGGGAGCCCGGAATGGCGACCGATTCCACAAAGAGAACCTCTCCTCCGTTGGGGGTCCAGGCCAGTCCCGTCACGAGTCCGGGTGGCGTTTTTTCCAGACGGGTCTCGGGTTCGATGTATTCATTGCCAAGAAAGGCCGGAAGGCTTGCCGGACGGATCACCACCTTCCGCTTCGGTTTCTGGGTCGCCCGGGTCCGGACCACCTTGCGAAGAATCGTCGTGATCTTGCGATCGAGGCTTCTGACGCCCGCCTCCCGGGTGTATTCACGGATGATCTTCTTGAGGGTCAAGTCCGGAAGGTCGAACTCCCGGGGGGTGAGTGAGAGGTCCGAAATGGCCCGTGGTATCAGATAATGCCGGGCGATATGGAGCTTTTCCTCCCAGGTGTATCCCGCGAGACGGATCAGATCCATCCGGTCCAGAAGCGGGGGGGGAATGGTCTGGGCCACATTGGCCGTCGTGATGAAAAAGACACGGGACAGATCGAAGGCCAGATCGAGGTAATGATCCCGGAAATCCTTGTTCTGGGCCGAGTCCAGAACCTCGAGAAGGGCGGATGATGGGTCTCCACGGTAATCGGCCCCAACCTTGTCGATTTCATCGAGCATGAAAACGGGATTCTTCGTCTGGGCCTTTCTGAGTCCCGCGATGATCCGTCCTGGCATCGCCCCGACATACGTTCTCCTGTGTCCGCGGATTTCGGCTTCGTCCCGAACGCCACCCAGGGAAATCCGGACGAACTCCCGCCCCATGGCCCGGGCAATGGACTGGCCCAGGGTCGTCTTCCCGACCCCAGGGGGCCCCAGAAAGCAGAGAATGGGCCCACGCCCCTCCCCCGTCTTCTTCCGTGCAAGGACGGCCAGTTCATCCAGGATCCGTTCCTTGACCTTTTCGAGGTCGTAGTGGTCGGCATCCAGAATCCGGCGGGCCTCTTCAAGATCGAAGACTTCGGGAGATTCCTTGCTCCAGGGAAGATCGAGCACCACATCGAGATAGGTCCGGATGACCTGGGCTTCCTGGGACTGGCCCCCCGCCCGAACGAGCCGGGAGATCTCGCGCATGACCTCCTTGTGGGCCTCGGGAGTGAGTCCGATCTCTTCGGCTTTTTGCCGATACCGGACAACCTCCTCGTCTCCCTCCTCCCCGTCCCCGAGCTCTTTCTGGATCGCCTTCATCTGCTCGCGCAGGAAGAAGTCCCGCTGCGACTTCTGGACTTCGTCGGCGATTTTGGACTTGATCTTTCCTCCCAGTTCCTGGATCTCGATTTCCTTGACCAGATCGCGGGCGATCAGCATCAGCTTGTCCTCGAGCGTCGGCGCTTCGAGAACCGCCTGGCGCTCCTCGAGGGGAAGCCGGAGGAACGTGGCGATGAGATAGCAGAGGTGGAACGGATTTTCCACGTTCAGGGTCATCGTCTCGAACTCGTCCGGAAGGTAGGAGGCGAGGGTCCCGAGCTTCTTCGCCTGACTCAGGATCGTCCGGAGAAGGGCCTCGGTGTTGTCGTTCTTTTCCATGATTTCAGGAAATTCGGAGATGACGGCCCGATTGAAAGGGGAATGGGAGAGGTCCTCCTCGATGCGGACACGCCGGACCCCCTGGACCATGATCGCGATTCCTCCCGCCGGAATGCGGAGGAGCTTGTGGATCACGACGAGGGTGCCGACCCGATAATGGCGCATGGGCAAGGCTTCCTTCCCTGTCGCGGCCGGGGCCCCTGTCCCGAAGATTTCTTCGGCCTCGGCCTCCGACAGAAGGACGGAGTCAGGGGACTCCTCCTCTCCCTCTTCCTTCTGTCCGGCCACACAGACCAGTGTTTTCGGCTCCCGGTTCATCGCATCGTCGATGGCGGCCATGGCCTTCGGATCATGGAAGGCGATCGATGCAAGAATATGAGGAAAGACAACGGTGTCGGAGAGGACCACATAGGGGGAATCTTTGGGAACCTTGATCGGATCGTCTGCCACTATTGTCCCCCTTCCGAAAAGGTGATGGGAACATTGAGCTTCTGCTTCGGCTTCTTGCCGACGATAATCCGGAGGAATCCCGAGGTGTACTCCGCACGAACCGGCCGGCCCTCGATTCCGTCCCGAAGAAGAAACACGCGTTCGAACTCCCCGTAATTGATCTCCATCTGGACGTAGTTCTTCTTTTTCTGGGGTTCGTATGTCTTCGATTCGTCCTTTCGCATCCCCCGGACGAGAAGCCTGTTTCCCTCCACGATAATCGAGATCTCGTCCTTCTGGACCCCGGCCAGATCCATCTTGATGACCGTCTCTTCATCGGTCTCGTAGATGTCCGTCATCGGCGACCAGCGGCCGTCTCCCGCGGCCTTGAAAACGATGTCCGGCCACATGCCCTTGGAAAGGGCTCCTTCGAGCTGCCAGAAAAAACGCTCCATATCGTGTGGTTTCAACTCTCCGTCTCCTTGTCTGGGGGTTCTGTTCATCAGCGACTGATTGTACTCTCGTCCGGCCTCGAGAGAAAGAAGGCCGGCCTGTCACTCCCGGAGGGAGCGTTGACGCTGGAGGTCGAAAAGACGCCGGATTTCATCGACCGTGGTCGCCTCTTCCGGTCCCTTGTCGGCCCGGGGGCCCGAAACCATTCGGGGGAACCGAAGGGCATAGCCCTCCTCTTCTCCCTCTTCCCGTCCGGCCAGATGAACGGGAGAGCGCGTCAGTTCGTCGGCCAGGACGGTCACGACGATTTTGGGAAAGACCCAGAAATCCGGCACGAGGCCGGACCGCACGACGGAGGGAGGATCGGGAACCCGCAGGTCGTCCAGCATCTCTCTGAGTTCCTTCCACTTTTCTTCCGTCAGTCCCGAGCCGATGCGCGCCACGGACAGATATTCCCCCTTCACCGGGTCGAACACCGCACCAAGGACCGCACCGATCCCAAGGCGCGTCCGGAGACCCTTCCCCCGGTAGTACCCGATCAGAACCAGATCGACGGTATCGGAAAGGGCTCCCTTGTAGGAACGCTTGAGCTTGATCCAGTTGAAGTTTCTGGAGCCGGCCGTGTAAACGCCATCAAGCCGCTTGGCGATGATCCCCTCAAAGCCTTCCTCCACCACCTCGTCGAAAAAGAGATCGATCGTGTGGGGGTCGTCCGTTTCGATCAGCCGCGAGGCTCCGAACACCTGGTCAGGGGGGACCTCCCGCTCCGAGAGAGTCCTTCGGTGGACCGGGAAGATCCCCTCCAGAAGTCGTCGACGTTCCGAAAACGGCCGGTCCATGACCGGCTCTCCGTCCAGGAAAAGCACGTCGAAGACAAGACACTTGAGGGGGATCTCCTCGGATTTCTCGAGGATGTTGTGCTTCCTTTTCCGGGTGATCGTCACCTGAAAAGGATGGTAGGAGTCATTCTCCCCGTCATACCCGAGGGCCTCCCCCTCGAAAATCGCAGACCGGTGCCCCAGAATCCTCCGTGCTTCCCGGGCCAGCTCGGGGAACATGCCGGTCGTCTCCTCCAGATTCCGGGAAAAGATCCTGACATGGGATCCGTCGCAATGAATCTGGCATCGAAATCCGTCATACTTCGATTCGACAGCGGCCCGCCCAAGCTTTTCGATGATTTCGGCCCCGGAGCCCAGCCGCTCGCAAAGAGCCATACGAATGGGATATCCGACGGAGGGCCGGATGCTCCCGAGCCCCTCGAGACCATCCCGACGAAGGACCTCGCCAACCCGTCCGAGGTCTGAACAGAGATTGTAGGCTCCTTCGACCTTCTGCCGAACGCTCTTCATTTCCGCCTTCCAGCCCTTCTCATCCTCCGGTGGAGTTCTCAGGACTGTCCGGGCCAGAGCGTCAACGATAGTGGAGTCACCTACCCCGAGCCTGAGCCGTCCCATGACAAAGCGGGCCAGATAGCGCGAAGACAGGGGGGAAACGGCCCGAAACAAAGAGGCCAGGCGTGAAATCTTCTCCTCCTGGGACCCTGATCCGCTCTGGCGCGAAATCTGGAGAAGGGATTCGTAGACTTCCGAAAGATTCAAGCGTCCATGCTCCCGTCCCATTCCGAGACGCTCGGCCAGGATCCCCGGATCTCCCGCCTCGGCCAGGAGAGCAGTCAGATCCGGCGATCCCCCCCCTCCCTCGTTCTTTTCCAGCGCCCGGTCCATGGCCTTCAGAAGAAGCCGGGAGGCCATCCCCATCGGCTCTCCGGCAAAGGGAGGAAGAAGCTGCCCCTGGACCATGTAGAGGGCGGGAGGAGTTTCGGAGGGGGTCAGTTCGGACAGAAGACTGGATAACTGTTTCGCCAGCTCGAGACGTCCCGAGGTCCCTTCCATATGGGAGAGATATTCCGAAAAGAGGTCAAACTTCAACAAATCCTCCCAAAAATGATGATCTTTCACTCGAAAGTCAGAGTCTTTCCCATAGGGACGGGGGTTGGTGTATGATGGTCCTAAAGACTCTCAGGGCAACGAGCCACCCTTCAATCAGGAGCCCTCCATGCATCCGACTCTCCGTTCTTCAGTCCTGTCCTTGTCCGTTGGACTCCTCCTTGCGGGCCTTTCGGGCTGCGCCTTCAACTTCGGAGGACAGACCATCGGAGGAAATGACTCGACCTCCCCGTCGGCCTCCTCCCCCACGGTCCCTCCTGCCCAGACCAATCCGGCATCAGAGGCTCTTGCACCCGGTTCGCCTCTTGGAAACACCGGCCCGCTCGGTCTTGCTCCGCTCGGCAACGACCAGAACCCCCGGTCGCAGCTCCTGAATGAAGGGACCCTCGGCTATTTTCTGGACCATCTCTTTGGGGGAAACAATCCCCGGATCTCTCAGGAGTTTCTGCCCCCTCCAACGTACGGGACAACGACGGCAGGCGGCGTTCCGGGCGGCCTCTGGCCGGGGAACTGGTGGATCGAGGGACAGGGAGGGGGATACAATCTGGTCCACCTCCCCTAGGACCCTCGGGGGAAAAGGCCTTACTTCTTCCCTGTGGACGGAGCCGGAGACGACTCGACGGCTTTTGCTGCAAGAATGTGCGCCCATTCGGCCTTGGCTTGGTCCCATTGTGATTGATTCAAAATGGTCTGGACCCGGTAGAGGCTTTTGATGGCATGATAGGTCAGCTCTCCACGGAGAGTGCTGATCTCGCCGATGGCGGGCTTGATTTTTGAAAGATCGATCGGATACTTCCCGACTTCCTTGCCGAGGATCCTGGCGTTGCGTTCGATGCGCCGGCCAACTTCGGCGCTCTTTCCCTTGAAATCCCCCTGCACCTCTCTGAGTGCCGCCACCTGGCCGGAGGTCAGATGGAGATCTTTCGCCTGGGAGGGAATCCATGACAGGAACAGATCCGTCGAGATCACGCTGGACTGAAAGGCCCCAAGATCACCCGCCCTTGCAGGACCCGGAGCCCAGAGAAGGACCGCCACACACAGGATTCCGCCGAAAAGTGCGCCAAAACTCATTTTCCGTTTGACTCCCTCTTTTCCTGATCCTTCTTTCCGCACCATGACCACAGGCTCATCCCCGGTCTAAATTGTGATTGATTCTAACCCCCCGCGAAACGACAGAACCGCGTGATGTTTCATTATCTTGAAATTCCCACCTGAAATCCACAGATCCCGGAACGAAAAGTTCCCCCCCCCGCGGCCACCACATTGCGGCCGATCTCCCTCCATGATACTCTCCCCTCATGTCCTCCCCCAGAGCCTTCCGCATTCCAGTTCCTGTTCCATCAACCGGCTCCTTCAGGCTTCTCCTGTTTTTTCTATCCGGATCCGTCTTCGGTCTTCTTTTCGACCAGAAGACCCTCACGGTCCCGAGTTTCTGGATCATCTTTCCCGCCCTTCTCCCATTCTTCCTTTTGAAGCCCGTCTCTCTTCGCCGCGCCTTGGCCGAGGGGATGGCCTTTGGCCTTGCGGCCAACATCATCGGAATCCGCTGGCTCCTGGTCTCCATGGGCGACTACGGCCATCTGCCTCTTCCGCTTTCCCTGGGGGGCCTATTGCTTTTTTCCCTTTACCTGGCCCTTTTCCCTGCCTTTTTCAGAATGGGAACACTCCTTCTGCCGCTCTGGAAAGAGGGGAAAGCGACACTTGCCCCCCAGGCCATTCTCCTGGCACCTGCGCTCTGGATTCTGTCCGAGGCCGGACGGACTGAAATTCTCACGGGCTTCCCCTGGAATCCTCTCGGATCTCTCCTCTTCGGCCATCCGGACCTTGCCCTCCCCGCCCGCCTTGTCGGGACGACCGGACTGTCTTTTCTTGTGGCGGAGGGCTCGCTTCTTCTCGCCTATGCCTTGGAAGGGATCTCCAGCATCCCATCCCGTGGCAAAGCCTCCGCCGGAAAAAGGGTCCTCCTCCTTTTATCCTTTTTCATCCTTTGGAACCTGGTTGGGCACAGACTCTTTGTCGAAACAAAAAAAGAAAGACAGGACCAGATCCGCGTTGCCCTGGTTCAGGGCAATATTCCGCCGGACCAGAAATGGTCGGCCGAACACCTGAAGGCCGATATCGCCATCTACCGGAGTCTCAGCCAGCAGGGAATCGCCCGGGGGGCACACACCCTGATCTGGCCCGAAACGGCCCTGCCTGTCTTTTACAATAGCTCCCACCCGGTGCTCACCCAGGATCTGGTCTCCCTTCTCTCTCCCGACAGCGTTCTTGTCACCGGTTCCATCGGAGAGATTCCCGACCCCGACCAGCCGATGGGCGTCTCCTTCACAAATGCCGCCGTTCTTTTCGGACCTGACGGAAAGGTCCGCGCCGACTACGTGAAGCAGCACCTGGTTCCCTTCGGAGAGTTTCTGCCGCTCCCCGAGATTTTCGGATGGCTTCGCCCATTGATAGGCGTGGCCGGAGACATGGCCAGGGGGAATCAACCCGGACGGTTCAACCTTCCGGGGGGGTTCTCCCTGTCCCCCATGATCTGCTATGAGGCCCTCTACCCCTCTCTCGTCAGAGAGGACCTCGGGACCAGCCGATTGCTGGGGGTCATTTCCGACGACGCCTGGTTCGGCGACACGAGCGCTCCCTACCAGCTCTTCCGGGAGTCAGCCATGCGGGCCCTTGAAAACGGGGTCCCGATGCTACGAGCGGCAAACACCGGCCTCTCCGGTGTTGTCCTTCCCGATGAAACCGTCCTCTTGCGGGGTCCCCTTTTCAAACCGGCCCTTCTCGAGGGAACGGTCCCCGTCCCGCGGCAGGGCACCGGAGACCTGACCCTTTACAGACGTCATGGGGAGTGGGTTCTCAAGCTTTCATTGATGGGAGTTCTCTTCTGGTGGGGACTGTTCTCCCTGAAAAAACGGCAAGAATCCCCCACCTCTGACGACATCCCTCATTTTTCCTTCGACAGGGACTAACCCAATCGGATTTGCGCTCCTCCCGCCTTGAGAGATCACGGGACCTCTGGTAGGATCGAAATCCGGCGATCTATGACTTTATTTCTGAAAGGACTTGCAGTGACACAGGGACATATCGACATTCAGGCATTGAGGGAGGAATATCAATCAAACCGGGAACGCCTCGATCAGCTTCGGAGGCACCTTTGACCCGGAACGCCTGACCCTGACACTTGAACAGCTCGAAGCCCAGACGGCCGACCCCGAGTTCTGGAAAAACGCCGAAAGGGCGACGCGTCTTCTGCGGGAAAAGCGCCGGATCGAAAAAAGACGGGACCTTGTTTCGGACCTCCGAAAACAGGAAGAAGAGATCGGATCCCTTCTCGAAATGGGAAGCGATCCGGATTTTCTCGCCGAGGCCTCCCAGACCCTTCCCGTTTTCATTCAGAAGATCGATCAGCTTGAGCTTGAGGAAATCCTTTCAGACGAGTATGCCGACAGCCCTGCCATTATCGAGATCCATCCCGGAGCGGGAGGAACCGAGTCACAGGACTGGGCACAGATGCTTCTCCGGATGTATCTTCGGTGGAGCGAAAGCCGGGGGCTCGAGGCGGTGGTCATCGACCTCCTTCCCGGGGACGAGGCGGGGGTCAAGAGCGCCACGGTCAGGGTGAGGGGAGAAAACGCCTTTGGATTTCTCCAGGCCGAGAGCGGGGTTCACCGACTCGTCCGGATTTCTCCCTTCGATGCGGCAAAGCGTCGTCACACCTCTTTCGCCTCTGTCTTCGTCTACCCGGAGATCGAAGGGGACGTCACCGTCGAGATCAGGGACGAAGATATCCGGATCGATACCTTCCGGGCCTCCTCTGCCGGAGGACAGCACGTCAACAAAACCTCCTCAGCCGTTCGGCTGACCCACATGCCCACGGGAATCGTCATCTCAAGTCAGAACGAACGCTCCCAGATCCAGAACCGCGAAATGGCCTTCAAAGTTCTGCGTGCACGCCTCTTCGAACTCGAGAGACAGAAGAAGAAGGAAGCGCTCGACCAGATTTCGGGGGCCGGGAACAAAAAGGAAAACGCCTGGGGGAGCCAGATCCGCTCCTACGTGCTCCAGCCCTACCAGATCGTCAAGGACCACCGGACCGGCATCGAAACCTCCCGGGTCGACGAAGTCCTGGACGGAAAACTCGATCTCTTTATCCGCGGTTACCTTCTCGCCCGATGGGAAGGAAAGCTGTTTACGGGACGGGAGGAGGATCTCCCCGAAGTGTAGGGTCAGGAATTCCAGGGAGGCTTCCGCATGAAAAGATCGAGGACGCCCTCGAAGCCTCGCGCTCTCCAGGCCCGGGTGCGTCCCTCCTCCTTCCGGGCCATGACCTCGAGAACTTCGACCTGCTCCTTTTCGAACCACCCCATGAGGCTTTGCATAAGAGCCTCCCCGACCCCACGGGCCCTTCTTTCAGGAAGAACGTACCAATGAAGGATATTTCCAGACCTGCGGGGCTCTCCGTAGAGCCTGTCATAGACCGACCCAAGGATGAAGCCGGAAGGAACACGGACCGGCCCGTCAAGAGCGAGGAAACCCCTGTAGGAATCCGACTGGGTCATCATCCTCCCGAAAGCCGTCGCCGCCCTTCGGCGTCCGGTGGCCCCGGCGGAGAAAAAGGGAGGCGCCTCCTCCTCCATCAGCCGGACCCAGAAATCGGCCATGATTCCGACATCGTCCAACCCCGCCTCCACGATTTGCCAGGACCGAGGTTCTGTGCTTCCATCCGGGGCTTCCGCTTCCAAGATCCCTCCTTGAGATGCGAGATTCCTCCCTTCCTCCACTCCGCCGAATCTCACGAAGACCTTATCAGAACACGAGGCTTGACTCCAGTCGGCAAATTCGAAAACATAGACGAGGCACCCCTTTCATCATGAGGACCTGCCCCGATACAAACCCTGACCAAGGATAATCCCGGTGGGCTTTTTCTCCAGAAGTGACAACTCCAGCTGGTCCGCAGCCTTTCAAAGCTTCACAAAACAGTTCGTGGCGATGGTCACCCTCGCCGTTATCCTGCTGTCTGCCGCAGGAATTTATGGCTCCCACGAACTTAAATCGAAAGAGTTTCAAAAGAAGCTGGTCGGAAGCACGCATCTCCTGAAAATCGGGACATTCCCGACCTACAACGAGGCTCTTGGCGCCCTGGAGCGAAGGATTCCCGGCTCGCTCAAGATCTTTTCCTATTCGTCCGATACGACAGTATGGTTCGGGAGGCTGGCCCTTTTCGGGGCCGCCTTTCCCGATGCCAAAGGGGTGATCCGGAAAGACTCTTCCGGGTATACTCTCTACGAAGAGGATTGAATCAAGACCCCGGGATCCTATCCGGAAGCGGTCATTCGTGATATCATCCTATAAGACCGCACTCGGCCGAAACCGTATTTATTAAATCGGGGGTCCTTCACCATGCCCATCGAGATCCCGCTCTTTCCGCTTCCCAATGTGGTCCTTTTTCCGAAGACCCTTCGTCCTCTCCATATTTTCGAACCAAGATACCGGAAGATGATCGAAGCCTCCCTGGAAGGGGAACATCTTGTTGGAATGACCCTGCTGAAAGATGGCTGGGAAGACCAGTACGAGCAATCCCCACCCGTCGAACGCAGGGGAACCCTCGGAAAGATCGTGCAAAGCAACAGACTGCCTGATGGCCGTTACTATATCACCCTGCTCGGAATCTCGACCTTCGACATCGAAGAAGAACTGGACCACCCATCCTGGAGAACGGCCCTCGTCTCGGTCCTGCGCCCCGAGAACCGATGGCCGCTGGCCCAGTCGGACCTTGACAGGATCCGCTCGGTGGTCAACGAGGTCCTGGTCCAGTGGGATCTGACTTCCGAGCTTGCCTGGATTCAGGAGTCCGCTCGGGAGCCTATCTCGCTTCTTCATCACTGGTCGGCATTCCTTCCATTTACCGCAACCGAACGCCAATTCCTTCTGGAGGCTCCCGATATCCGAACCCAGGCGGGGCGACTCTATGATTTGCTCCTGTTCAAAAAAATCTCATTCGAAACGGATGTGGCCCCCGAAAAGGAAAAAAACGGGGCGAGCGATTTCTTTTTCGATGTTTGATGGCAATTCCTGGGGCGAGGTGCTGTCCGGCCACAATGAGGCATTTCGCTTCGCAGCTCCCCCCGGACGAACCCCCTTTCTTTTCCCGATCCATCATCCACGAAAACTTCTTCCGGAGGATCTTCTCGGACGCGAACCCGCCATTGATTCTCTCCGCAGAAATCTTGACGGCTTTTCCCATGATCTTCCTCCCCTTCCGACTCTTCTCTACGGCCATCGGGGGACAGGGAAAACGTCCACTGTGGCCGCTCTTTGGAATGAATGGAATATCAGGAAGAAGGAATCGGAACCTCTTCGCCTCCTCCAGGTCGACAAGCCCGGGATCGATTATCTCGCTCCCCTGATCGATCTCCTTTCTACCTTTCCACAACTTTTTATCGTTCTCCTGGACGACCTGGCCTTTGGGGAGGAAGACGACTCCTTTCGGCAGATGAAGGCCATTCTGGACGGAGGGATCATGGCATCTCCCGTCAATGTGGCACTGATCGTCACGTCCAATATCCGCCACCTGGTCTCGGAATCCCGGCAAGGCCTCTCGGATGCCCTGCATCCCCAGGAGACCAGGGACGACGCACTTGCGCTCTACGACCGTTTTGGCCTGACACTCTTCTTCGATGAACCCGATCAGGAAACCTATTTCCGTCTCATTCTCTCAAAGGCCACCTCGACAAAACTCCTTTCCTTCGTTCCCGACAACTGGCTTTCCCTCTGGACAGACTGGCAAAAGGCAACCCAAGAGGTTCCAGCCATTCCGGAAGATCCGGTTCTTCTGATCCTGACCCAGGCCCAACGTTTTTCGAGAGACAGGGGATCACGATCCGGACGAACGGCGCAACAGTTCGTCGATCTTTTGCGCAGAAGGATGATCTGAACCTTTTGAGAGGGGAACGGTCATTGTCGTCCTGAAGGATCATCCGGGAATCAAAATTGACCCCCATTATTCCGGTAATGTAAAATAGGAAGATAAACAGTTTGAAAAAGCGAGGGAAACATGCTGCAAGATGACCTGCCGATGGGGCTGACGTTCGACGACGTTATTCTCGTCCCACAGTTTTCCGACTTTCTCCCAGCTGAAACCAATACCGGCATCGATCTTTTTTCCGGAATCCGACTGAACATTCCGATCCTGTCGGCGGCGATGGACACGGTCACCGAAGCGCGTCTGGCCATTGCCCTTGCACGGGAAGGCGGAATCGGCGTCATCCACCGGGCCCTCTCCCCGGAGGATCAGGCCCATGAGGTGGACAAAGTCAAGAAGTCGGAGTCGGGAATGATCACCGATCCGATCACGATCGGTCCCGACGAAACGATCGGGAAAGCCCTCGATCTCATGCAGACCTTCCGGATATCGGGCATTCCCGTTGTCCGCAACCGGACGCTCGTGGGAATCGTCACCAATCGGGACCTTCGCTTCGAGACTGTCCTCACCCGAAAAGTCTCGGAGGTCATGACCTCCAAGAACCTGATTACAGCTCCCGTGGGAACGACCCTGGACGTGGCCAAAAAGCTGTTTCAGGAATTTCACATCGAGAAACTTCCCGTCGTCAACGATAAAAATGAGCTGGACGGCCTGATCACCATCAAGGATATCGAAAAAAAGATCAAATACCCGAACTCCGCCAAAGATCTCAGGGGACGACTGCTCGTCGCCGCAGCCATCGGCGTCGGAGAAGCCGCCCTCGAACGGGCCCGCCTCCTCGCCAGGGCCCAGGTCGACCTGCTCGTAATCGATACCGCGCATGGCCATTCCGCCGGGGTGATCGACATGATCAGGACGATCCGCGAAACATGGCCCCAGATCCCCGTCATGGCGGGAAACATCGCCACGAAGGAAGGAGCGCGCTCACTGATCGAGGCGGGAGCCAATCTTCTGAAGGTCGGGGTCGGACCCGGATCGATCTGTACGACCCGCATCGTTGCCGGTGCTGGAGTTCCCCAGTTGACAGCCATCTCCGATGTCTACCAGGTGGCCCGGGAAGCGGGAATTCCTGTCATTGCGGACGGGGGGATCAAGTATTCCGGCGATCTCGTCAAGGCCTTGGCCGCCGGGGCCTCCGCTGTCATGCTTGGCTCCCTGTTTGCCGGAACCGAGGAGTCGCCCGGAGAAACGATCCTCTTTCAGGGGCGGTCTTACAAAACCTATCGGGGCATGGGATCGATCGGAGCAATGGAGAGAGGGGGAGGAGACCGCTACAACCAGCCGTCCGGATCCAAAAAGTGGGTTCCTGAGGGGATTGAGGGCCGGGTTCCCCATAAAGGACGCCTTTCAGAGCTGATATACCAGCTCTCGGGAGGACTCCGCTCCGGTATGGGGTACTGCGGCTGCAGGACGATCCACGAACTCCAGGAGAAATCCAGGTTCGTGAGGATTTCTCCTGCAGGACTTCGGGAAAGTCATGTCCACGACGTGATTATCACGAAAGAAGCTCCGAATTATCGCCGGGAATGGGACGAATCCTGACCCGCTTTTTCCGACCCTCTTGAGAAAGAACCTCTGACTTGACTATTTCACCTGTCCTGATCCTCGATTTCGGATCCCAGCTGACACAGAATATCGCCCGTCGAATTCGGGAGATGGAGATCTATTCGGAAATTCTTCCCGCCACACTCCCGGCATCCGAAGTCCGGAATCGAAACCCTCGTGCCCTCATCCTGTCGGGTGGGCCCTCCTCCGTTTACGAAAAAGGGGCGCCGACACTTGACCCGTCACTCCTCGAACTGGGCATTCCCGTTCTCGGCATCTGCTACGGCATGCAGATCATTGCCCATGTCGCCGGCGGACGGGTCGAACGGGCCAAAGTCCGGGAATACGGAGTCCACCTCTTTTCTCCTTCCCAGAAGGCCTCGTCCCTCTGGGACTCTTTTCGCCCTGCCTCACCCGTTCTCATGAGCCATGGAGACTGGATTCAGGATCTTCCGAAAGGCTTTCATGTCACCGGAAGCACCGAGACAACCCCCATCGCAGCGATGGAAGATCCCGAAAGGAAGATCTACGGGGTCCAGTTTCATCCCGAGGTGACCCAGACCGTCTCAGGGGTAGACTTTTTAAGCCATTTTCTCAAGGACATCTGCCGCATCACACCCAACTGGACAATCCGGGGGTACCTCGACCGTCACGTGGAGGAGATCCGGGCCACCGTCAAGGAAGACCATCTTGTGTGCGCCCTTTCAGGAGGGATCGACTCAACCGTCACCGCCCTGCTGTGTTACCGCGCCCTGGGAGAGCGGTTCCATGCCATTTTCGTTGACAATGGGCTTTTGCGGAAGGGAGAACTCGAGGGACTTCAGGCCGACCTGACCACTCTTGGCATCCCCCTTGAGGTTGTGGATGCCAAGGCCATTTTTCTCACCCGTCTCAAAGGGGTCTCCGATCCGGAAAAGAAAAGGAAGATCATCGGAAAGACCTTCATCGACGTCTTCAGCAAGGAGACCCGGAAAAGAGGAACCGTTCGGTATCTGGCTCAGGGAACCCTTTATCCCGACGTCATCGAAAGCGTTTCGACTTTTGGAGGCCCCTCGACGGTCATCAAGTCCCATCATAACGTGGGAGGGCTCCCTTCCCGAATGCCCTTCAAGCTGGTGGAACCCCTTCGAGAGCTTTTCAAGGATGAAGTCCGGCGGCTGGGGCGCGAGCTTGGACTTCCCGACCGCTTCGTCAATCGCCAGCCCTTTCCAGGGCCGGGGCTGGCGATCCGGATTCTAGGGTCGATCACACCGGAAAGGCTTTCGATTCTCAGGGAGGCCGATGCCGTCGTGCGGGACGAGGTGGAAAAATCTCCCTTCTCTTCGGAACTCTGGCAGTATTTTGCCGTCCTTCTTCCCGTCAAATCAGTCGGTGTCATGGGGGATGCCCGCACCTACGAACATGTCGTGGCCATCAGATCGGTCCGCTCGGTCGACGGAATGACCGCCGATGTCCACTATCTGACCCCCGAACTGCTGGGCCGCATCTCCCACCGCATTATCGCCTCGGTGGAGGGTGTCAACCGCGTTGTTTTTGATATTTCCCCTAAACCCCCCGCCACCATCGAGTGGGAATAAAGGACACCATGAATTCTGACAGCCCTTCCTCCTCTTCTGAACCCGAAGAGGAATCATCCCCGTCGTCCTCCGAAAAGAACGCGCCTGAAACCGATTCGGTTCGTCTTCACAAACTTCTCGCCCACAGGGGAGTGGCATCCCGAAGAAAGGCCGAACAGCTGGTCGCATCGGGACTCGTAAGTGTAAACGGACAGATCGTGACCGAACCGGGAACCCGGGTCAACCCTGAGACCGACACCGTTCTGGTTGAAGGAAAGCCACTTCGAAGGGAGTCCGAACCCTTTCTTTTCCTCTTCTACAAACCTCGGGGGGTCGTCTCCACCCTGCACGATCCGGAAGGCCGACCGACGCTCCGGGAGTTTTTCCCCAATATCGAGCCCCTGCTGCATGTTGGCCGACTCGACTTTCAGACCGAGGGAGCCCTGCTTCTGACCAATAACGGGGACCTCTCCCAGCGGATTCTTCATCCAAGATACGCCATTCCCCGAACCTATCTGGTAAAAATCCAAAGGGGAGTCTCTCCGGCTCACATAGAACGGATCGCGCGTGGCGACATTCGCCTTGACGGAAGAGCGGTCGTTCCTCTTGAGTTTGTTCGGGAAAGGGACACCGACTCCAATGCCTGGTACCGGATCACACTGACGGAGGGTCGCAACAGGGAAGTCCGCCGCCTTTTCGAAACCCTCAACTATTTTGTCCTGAAGCTGGTTCGAACAGCCTTTGGCCCATTAACTCTGGCGGGACTGGAACCGGGAGAGTATCGAACCGTGACAGCCTCGGAAATACGAACTCTTCTGGCAGGTGAAACACCCACTCATCTTCCCCGAACCCTCGATTCCCGCCATCGTCCGTCCGACTCTTCTCCTGCCCGCAGTCGAAAAAATCATGTCAGAT
>JAKADN010000098.1 GCA_021820445.1 Nitrospirota bacterium
ACTCGCCGGCCCGGGCCGCCTCGATGGCGGCATTCAAGGCCAGGAGGTTGGTCTGGTTGGCGATCCCCTCCACTTCGCCCAGAATGTTCTCCACATCCTTGATCTTGGCATTGATCGCATCGATCTGAGCCACCAGATCCATGGCATATTTGCTGCTTTCCACGATATGGTCGACGAAGACCGTCAGGGTCGACTCCGTCTCCTTCAGAAATCGGGAAAAGGTCTCGGAGTCGTTCCCCTGGAGCTCTTGGTCCTGCTGGGCCGCTCCAAGTCGGGCGATGATCTCGCTCTGGCGCTTGGTGGCATCATTGATGGCGGTGAAGTTTGCCACAAGCTTTTCGATGGCGTCGTTGATGATGGATCGGAGCTGGTCGAGCTCCCCCTGGGTATTGCTGACCTGGGAGTGGAACTCCCTGTGGATCGCCCCCAGAAGGGAGTCGATGTCGCTGGCGATGGTCCCCAGATCGGGGGCGGCCGAAGCGACAGGCCTCTCCTCCGAGGGCTCCTCGGAAGAGCCGGAAGGAGCGTTCCCCCACCGAAGGAGGAGAAACCATCCCGCAAAGCCGGCAAGCACCAGAAATATCTGAGCCGGGCGGGGAAAGGCTCCCGGAGAGCCCAGAAGGTAGAGCCCCCCCACGACGGTGGCCGAGAGGGCCAATCCCGTCAGATATGTTTTTTTCGGCATCGAAGACTCCTCAGGATCCGTCCCTGTCAGCGGATCTCGAACAGTTTCTGGAAATTCGCGATTTCAAGGACCTGCCTGACCGTCCCGGTCGCGTGGTCGAGGGCGACGCTTTTTCCTTGGGCCACGGCCCGTTCACGAAGGACGAGAAGCATCCCCAGCGCGGCGCTGTCCATGTAGCGAACGGCCCCGAGGTCCACCACGATCTCTCCGTTTCCCTGGGTCTCAAGGGCCGCGTCGCAGGCCTTGCGAAACTCCCGGTGAACGGGAAAGGAGAAGGGATCGGAGACGCTGATCCTTGCCTGACCGTCGTGGACATTGACCGTGATGGACAATCCTTACTCCTCCTGCAAACAGTCTTCGGGGTCTTCTTCCACCCTTTCGACAGAAATCCCGGAAAACTTGAGTCCGGTCCTTTTTCGAGCCGATCCTGTCCCTTTCGGAGAGCCCCGCGGGGAGAGAGGCAGGAAACGTCACACACATTTGACACTATATCATGTCCTTTTTCCTTGCATAGGGGGAAATCCCAAAAAGGCGCCAGGGGAGATCGAGGAATCATTAAAGGGAACAAGGGGTGTCAGGGGCCCCATGGGTGTCCCCGACGTCGGGAAAAAATTCTGGTATGATTTTTCGGAGGATCAGCCGGCGGTGATCCGTCGGGAGGGGGCGGCAAGGGAGGCCATCGCCGGCCCCGCGACAGGGGAGCATGAGGAGGGCGGATGAGGAAGATAAAGGTTCTGATCGTGGACGACTCGGCCCTGATCCGGGGGGTCCTCTCCCGAATCGTTTCCCAGACCCACGACATGGTCGTGGTGGGCGAGGCCCCCGATCCCCTGGCGGCCCGAGAGATGATCCGCAATCTCGATCCCGACGTGCTCACCCTCGATGTTGAGATGCCCCGCATGGACGGCCTCGACTTTTTGGAAAAGCTCATGCGCCTTCGTCCCATGCCCGTCCTGATGGTTTCCTCCCAGGCGGACAAGAGGGCGGATGTCGTCTTCCGGGCCCTGGAGATCGGAGCGGTGGACTTCATCGGCAAGCCCCAGATCGACAGCACCCATACCCTGGAGGACTACGCCGACACCCTGACGGAGAAGATCCGGGCGGCGGCCATGACCCGGACCCGCAAGAGCCCGGAGGTCAAGCCCACCACGATCGTTCCCGCCCTTTCCGCCGATGCGGTCCTTCCCTACGCTCCCGTCGTCCCCCCCCAGACGGAAAAGCTGATCATCCTAGGCGCCTCCACCGGAGGCACCGAGGCGATCCGGGAGTTCCTTCGGGACATTCCCGCCGACGCCCCCCCCATTCTGATTGCCCAGCACATGCCCGAGGGATTCACCCGTTCCTTTGCCGCCCGCCTCGACTCCCTGTGCAAGGTCACCGTCAAGGAGGGCGAAGACGGAGAGGCCGTCAGGCGGGGAACGGTCTACATCGCTCCCGGACACTCCCATCTTCTCCTCAAACGGACCGGGCTTCGGTACACCACCCAACTGAGCCAGGGCCCCCTGGTCAACCGCCACCGTCCCTCGGTGGACGTCCTGTTCCGGTCGGCGGCCAATGCCGCCGGAAAAAATGCCGTGGGGGTGATCCTGACCGGGATGGGAAAGGACGGGGCGGCCTGCATGCGGGAGATGAAGGAGTGCGGGGCCTTTACCTTTGCCCAGGACGAGGAGAGCTGCGTGGTCTTTGGCATGCCCAAGGAGGCCATTGCCCTGGGAGGGGTCGATGAGGTGCTTCCCCTGTCGAAGATGGCCAAGGCGGTCCTGTCCCGGATCCGGCTCATGGAAGGAGGCCGGGCATGAGGGTTCTCGTTGTCGACGACGTTCCCGAGAACCGGTCGATCCTGGCCCAGTTTCTGTCGCGGATGGGCCACCGTCCTCTCGAGGCCAAAAACGGGGAGGAGGCGGTGGCCCTCTTCGAGGCGGAGTCCCCCGACTTCGTGATCATGGATGTCCTCATGCCGGTGATGGACGGCTTCGACGCCACCCGGAGGATCAAGGCCCTGTCGAAGGATCGGTGGACTCCCGTCCTCCTTCTCACGGCCCTCAATCGGGCCGATCACCTGATCCGGGGCCTCGAGATGGGAGGGGACGACTTCATCTCCAAGCCCTTTGATTTTTCCCTTTTGACGGCCAAGATCCGGGTCTTCGAGCGGGCCCTCGCACTCCAGAGCCAGATCCTGGAGAAGAACGCCTCCCTTCGGGCCATGGGAGCCCGGATCGAGGAGGAGATGCTCCTGGGCAAGCATGTCCTCGATGCCCTGGTGGCGGGGGACCGGTCCCAGGAGCCCTGCGTGGAGTTCTGGGTCGAGCCCCTCGAACTCTTCGGCGGAGACATCGTTCTCCGCCGGAGGGCTCCGGACGGAACCCTCTTCCTTTTTCATGCGGACAGCCAGGGGCATGGCCTCTCTGCCGCCCTGGGGCTCTTTCCCGCCACCGAGGTCTTTCATGCCATGGTGGACCGGGGCTTTGATGCGGAGATGACCCTGACCGAGATGAACCGGAAGATCCGGGAGCTGATGCCTCCGGGATTCTTTATTGCCGTCACCGCCGTCTCTCTGAGCCCGCTCCGGGAGACGCTCTCGGTGGTGAACTGCGGCAACCCTCCCGCCGTGCTGATCGACGGGAGGGGGGAGGTCATGCGGCGTTTCCTCTCCAAGGCCCCCCCTCTGGGGGTCCTGGGCTCCGGGTTTTCTCCGGAGGTGGAGACGATCCACCTCCCCGATCTTCCCTCCGATCCGGAGAGGCGTCTCTACTTTTTCTCCGACGGATTGGCCGGGGCCATGGAGGACGGCGATCGCGACGGGGTGGAACAGGTCATCGACCTTCTCTGCCGCACGCCCAGGGAAGGGCGTCTGGATGTTCTGCGGGAGATCGCGCTCCGGCATCCGTCGGCGGAGCGCCGGGACGACATGTCACTTCTCTCCCTGTGCTGCGCCATTGAGCCGGAGATGGTCGAGAGGCCGCTCTCCGAAGAGCTCTCCAGCGTCTCCGCCGGGGGATGGAGGCTGTCCCTCGATCTCTCGGCGGAGGAGATCCGGCGCCAGGATCTTCTTCCGCGCCTCATGGAAATGCTCAATGCCCTGGGCATCGACTACAGAAAGAACGATTCCCTCTTTGTCGTTCTGGGGGAGCTCCTTTCGAATGCCCTGGACCACGGAATCCTGAGGCTCGACTCCTCCCTCAAGGAGGCCGAAAGCGGTTTTGAGCGCTACGATGCCCTTCGGCGGGAGCGCCTTGAGGCTCTCGTGTCGGGCTCCCTTCATGTGGAGGCCGGGGTCTATGAGGATCGGGGCACGAGGCTGTTGCGCCTTCGCCTTCGGGACTCGGGGCCGGGATTCGACTTTCATCCCTACCTCTCCCCCCGCTCCGCTTCCGAAGGCCCTTTCGGGAGGCAGAGCGGCCGGGGGCTGTCCCTGGTGAGGGCCTTCTGCGACAATCTGACCATTCAAGATCCCGGCAACGATGTGATCGTGACGCTCAAGGTTCGGTAGTCCCTCGAAAAAGAGGTCGCAAATCAAAAAAATAAGTCATTTTTCGTGATAGGTTGCAGCACTAGAGGCGGCTCACTTATGGGGACAGGAAAAGAGAATTCCTGGGGGTTGGAAGAGGAGGATCTCCAGAGGCTCTCCGACCTCGCGCGCTCCCGGACGGCCTCCTTCCGGGAGGTTCAGCGGGCGAAGATCATCCTCGATGCCGTGTCGGGCAAGTCCCTCCGGAGCATCGCCCGGGATCGGGGTCTCTCCCGGAACACCGTGTCGAAAACCCTCCGGAAGATCCTGTCCATGGGGCCCAAGGCGGGACTCGAGGACCTCTTCCATCGGCCGGGGGAGGGGCGGATCTCCTCCGAGGAGAAGGCCCTCGTCCTCTCCCTGGCCCAGAATCCCCCCGAGGGCTCCGAGGCCGGGAACCGTTGGACGATCCTGAATCTGACGGCCGCCCTTCGGGACAAGGGACCCTCCTTGGGATATCCCTCCCTGGCGACCATCGGGAAGTCCACCGTCCACCGGATCCTCAAGGAGAAGGGGATCTCCCTTCGAAGCCGCACAGGCCTCTCCCGGGCCCGGAAACGGGACATTCTTCTCTTTTTCAGGGAGTTTGCCCTGATCGCCGACGATGGAGGACGGGAGGGGACGATCTATTCCCTGGCCCCCCTCCAGCGGGCCGTCTCCCCCGGGTCGACCGTCCGGCGGTTGGGCTACTCTTGGGTTGTTGGGGCGCTGGACGAAGGGTCAGGCGGGGGCGTCGTCCGTCTCGAACGCCGCTTCGGGGGAGGGGAGTTCGTGAGGCTTCTCGAAGAGGCCGCTTCCCAATGGCCCGGATCGTCCCTCTCCTTGTGCTTTTCCCCCTGCGAACCCCAGTCCTCACCTCAGGTGCAGAGCTTTCTTTCCGCCCATCCCGGACGCTTCCTCTACGACCAGAGCCGCCATCCCAAGGCCGTGAGAATCCTGCTCGAATCCCTGGTCTTTGCCGCCCTCTCCTCCCGCTTCGGCTCTCTTGGGGCCAGCTCCTGGGAGGTCCTCTCCGAGAAGGTCCGGGAGGCGGGATCCGATTGGTCCTCCCTCCTTCGCCTGGTCTGATCCCGCGCTCTTCGCATCGGGTCCGCTGCGGTCCGGGCCGGTCTGGCCGGCTCTGGTTTCCTCTCTCCTAAAACTCGATCGTCACGCCGGTCTCCACCCCTCCGTAGGTGGTGATGGAGGAGGGCTCGCCGTAGGAGTTTCCCCCGGCGGCCAGGGTGTTGGTGGAGTGGGTGAAGGCCCAGTAGCTGTAGTTCCCCTGAAGGTAGAGCCCCACGTGGGGCGTCAGAAGGTAGCGGACCCCGACGAGGGCGTGGAGGTTCCAGGCCCCGCCCAGGGTGAAATT
>JAKADN010000024.1 GCA_021820445.1 Nitrospirota bacterium
TGCACGGGTTTCCCGACCGTTGGGTGGGCAGGAGGGGGCGGTACTCAGGAGTCATATGGGGGTATGGCTTCCCTGGGGATTCCGCCTGTCCCTCCCGCCCAGACCGCGGGTCAAGAGGTGATCATGTTCAGCTGATATGAATCGGCTTCTCCTATGCAGTATCCGTACCAATGGCTTGGATGCTCATCCTGAAAAGGGTTCACAGGCAGAAATCTCAAATTTTAAGGTTATATGTTTCATAACTGAATCCAGGTCGTAGCAATTTGTTTCCAATTAAATCGCAAATAATGTATATTATGTAAACTAACAAAAAAGAAGAGTGCCCTATTCGGGAATCTCCTCCAGGAAGTCGACGAGGCCGCTTACCGGAACGGCGAGACATTCCTGAGAGAGACGCAGTCTTTCTCCTCCGTAGGTCACAAGGACCATCTGTCGCGTTGCGGGGAAGATCGTCCTGAAAAGGCGGGGAAGAGGAAAAGGCTGAAGCGCCTGAACGCTCATCTTGGCATCGAGGGCGACGACCGCTCCGGAAGCCGTGATGATCAGAAAGTCAATCTCTTCCCCTTCCCTGGTCCGCCAGAAGTGAACCGTCCAGTCCCTTCCCCTGTTTCGAATGTATTTGACGATTTCTGCGAAAACGAGCGATTCGAAGAGGGGCCCCGCCTGGGGGCTCATGAGAAGAGGCATTTTTTCCCGCCAACCCTGCAGCCTCACCGCCAGTCCGGAATCGAGAAAGTAGATCTTGGGCGTCTTCGTAAGACGCGTCGTCAGGTTGGTGAAGTATGGGGTCAGCCTATGAACAAAGTCCGATCGCTCCAGCAGTCCGACCCATTCCTTGACCGTCACCGAGCGAATCCCGCAGTCGCCGGCAAATCCTGAATATTCCAGGAGTGTTCCCGTTCTGGATGCGAGGAGGGCCAGAAAGCGGGAGAAGGACTCCTGTTTCAGGATGCCAGCCGAGAGAACGATATCCTTTTCGACGCAGGAGCGGAGGTAGTCGTTGAGAAAGGTGACGGGAGAGAGCGAAGGATCCGTGTAGAGTTCGGGCCATCCTCCCCTGAACAAAATCTCGTCGATCGGAATATCCGGAAAGGCCCTTTTGATTTCATGGACGCTCAAGGAGTTGAGGTAAAACCAGGACGCACGTCCGGCGAGACTTTCCTTGACATTTTTGTCCAGAAGGAGCTGATTCGACCCGGTCAGCCGGAAAGAGGGGGAGATCGAAGTCCCCGTTGCAATCCGTTCCCGTTTCATCCGATCGACAATTTTCTTGATTTCCGGGAAAAGATTGGGAGCGTACTGGATTTCATCGATCAGGATCGGAGGGGCGAACTGTTCGAGGAATAGGCCCGGATCCCGGTATGCCAGGGTGCGCAGCTGAAGATCGTCCAGAGCACCTCCCTGAAGGAAGGGCCGGAAAGACGTGAAAAAAGGGTGCTTTTTCCGCACTGACGCGGTCCGGTCAGGATCTGGACGGTCGCCTGACTTTTCTGGATGAACGAAGACAAGTCGCGCTCGATGTACATATGACAAAAATAAGCTGAAAGCTTATTTTTGTCAAAAAAAGGGGAAGAGTCTCCCGATCAATCCGGACGACCCTCGGATTGGGTTCCCCCAAAAACTGTGCTACGATTTTCACGCAAGGCTGCCATTCATCCCTCTGAAGGAGAAACCTATGAGGCTCTCCCATCTTGTTCCCTTGTCCGTGATGTTTTTTGCATCCATAGCGGAGGCCCAACCTCTCGTCCCCCTGCCCCCTTCTCCCCCCGTTCCTCTTTCGAATCTTGAAACCCCGGCCAAGGTCGCTTTGGGAAAGAAGCTGTTCTTCGATCCGAAGTTGTCCGTGAATGGCTCCATCAGCTGCGCCTTCTGTCATATGCCCAAGGCCGGCTGGGCCGATCCCCGTCCTGTTTCCATCGGCGTCGGAGGCAAACGTGGAGGTCGCAACGCGCCTCCGGTCCTGAACGCGGCCTATCAGAGCCTCCAGTTCTGGGACGGTCGGGCCGGAAGCCTCGAGGAGCAGGCCATCGGGCCCCTGACCAATCCCGTCGAAATGGAGAACCCCTCCAACCAGAGCGTGGTGGATCGTCTCCGGAAAATTCCATCCTATCGTCGCTCCTTTCGGGAAGTCTTCGGGGGATCGGTCTCCATCGACCGCATCGCGGAGGCGATCTCCGCCTACGAACGGACCCTGGTCACGCCAAACACACCCTATGACCGTTTTCTGATGGGAGAGGCCAAGGCCCTTTCTGCCTCCCAAAAAAGAGGGTTCATGCTCTTCAAGGGGAAAGCCCGCTGCGTTCTCTGCCATTCGGGGGCTCTTCTCTCCGACCAGACCTACCACAATCTCGGCGTTCCGCAGACGGGAACTCTGCCGGTTGATGTCGGCCGGTATGCGGTGACCCACGACCCCCTGGACAAAGGAAAATTCCGGACGCCTCAGCTGCGGAACGTGGCCCTGACGGCCCCCTACATGCATGACGGGACCTTCCGGACGCTCGCACAGGTGGTTGACTTCTACGACCGGGGCGGTGGAAAATCCCGCTTTGCCACGAAGGATCCCCTCCTGGTTCCTCTTCATCTGAAAGCGTCCGAGAAAAAGGATTTGGTGGCCTTTCTGAGGGCTTTGTCCGGAGAGACCAGGAAAGAGATGAACCAGCCCTGAAACAACTCTTGCGATAACGACGCGCCGAGGTTTGCCATCGATATTCTTCTACGAATAAGTCCGGTCAGGCTTTTCCAATATTTCCGGGACCTGGGGCAGATTGTTCTGACCAGCCTTTACGATCTCATTCGCCTTGTCCTGACCCGAAGGCTGATCCTCCACAGCTTTCTTCAGCCCATCGTGGCTGCAGGGACTTCGGCCCTCCCGATCATCACTGTCGTTGCGCTCCTCGTAGGGGCCGGGATTGTCGCCGAAACGGGGATCGAGCTTCCCCGACTCGGCATCCAGAACCTCATGGGACCCATCGTCCTGCATGTTATCTTTGGAATTGTGGGACCCTTCGCGACGGCGCTCATCGTCATCGCCCGCTCGACATCCGGGCTGGCGGTCGAGATCGGGACCATGCGCGTCAACGGTGAGCTCGACACGATCGAGATGCTTGGGGTCAATCTGTCCAATTTCCTGGTGACCCCCCGTCTCGTGGGCATTGTCGTCTCCAATGTTGCCTTGACCTTCTACTTCGGGCTGATTGCGATGGGAGGCGGGTTCGCCATGGCCCTGATGGGCCTCTCGATGCCGATCGCCACCCTCGTCCGGATGATCGAGACCAGCATCAAGCTCTCCGACCTCGTTCTTCCCGTTCTCGAAGGCCTGGCCTACGGGACGATCATCGCCTCGGTCAGCGTCTATCACGGCCTGCGGGTTAAAAACTCACCCGTCGAGGTTCCCCGGGAGACGACCCTGGCTCTCGTCAGTTCCTTGTCCCTGTGTGTGGTGATGCTCAGCATCTATCTCATCTTTTCCGCGCTGGCCTGACCAGCGAGAGGAGCGGGTTTTTTTGGAAACATTGCTTGATTTCCAGGATGCCAGGATCGGCTACGAGGCGGAGAGACCTCTCTTTTCCGCCCTCAATCTTCGCGTCTCCCGTGGGGAGCATGTCCTCATTTCGGGATCCTGCGGGATCGGAAAATCGGCCATCGTGAAGACGATCCTCGGTCTCCTCTCTCTCTGGGAAGGGGAATACACCGCCTTCGGGCGAGACATGACTGGACCCTCTGCCCCCCTGCTCTCGTATGTCCGGAAAAAGATTGGCGTTCTGCCGGACAGGGGGGTGCTTCTTCACCATCTGACGGTCTTCCAGAATATCGCCCTTCCCCTCCGCTATGGGCATTTCGAGTCCCTGGAGCGGGTGACGGCGCTTCTTGATCCCTTTCTGGAGGAGTTTCGCCTCGGGAATATCCTCGATCTCTATCCGTCTTCCCTGAATCTCGACCAGATCAAGAAGGTCGGGTTCGTCCGCTCTCTGATCAACAACCCGGATCTCCTGATTCTCGACGACCCCTTCGAGGGTCTCGACGACGAAGGGGTGGAGACATTCTGGAACCGGCTCACCCGGATCGAATCGGAGAAAGAAATAACCGTTCTTGCGCTGACAAGAAAGAGCATGGACCACCAATCCTTTTTCAGCCATCGTTATCGCCTGACGACCGATGGCGTTCGTGAGGTCGGATGAAACTTCATTATGTGCATCGGGCAGGGGAAAAAAAAATAGAACAGCTGGCGGGACTCTTTCTTCTGGTCCCTCTCGTCGGATTCATCTTCGGTCTTTACGAGATCGCGGTCCACCAGCATGTCTTCGACCGGCGCTTCCATCTCTACACCATCCTGGACCAGTCCTATGGAATCGTTCCGGGGACTCCAGTCAGGCTCGCGGGGCTCGATGTCGGAGAGGTGGACGGGCTTGATTTCACAAAGCTGAACCAGATCAAGGTGTCGATGAAGGTCCTCAGCAAATACCAGGACATGATCCGCAAGGACTCCTTCGTGACCATCAAGAAGTCCGGAATCATTTCAGGCGACGTCTCGCTTCGGATCAGCATCGGAACGCCCTGGCTCCCTGAAGTCAAGAACAACGCCAGTCTCAGGGCGGAACCTCCATTGACCATGGAGCAGATCATGGCGAAACTCAACCCGACGATCATCGACCTCCAGAGAATTGTGCGCAATATCGCCGATCTCTCGAGTTCGATCGATCGCGGGAAGGGAACGGTCGGCGCGATCCTCAAAAAACAGGAGATCTACGACGAACTCCAGGGGACGGCCATCAACATCCGCAAGACCTCCGAGAACATCAAGACGGTCACCGGGGATCTTCCCCGACTCGTCTCGCAATTGCAGTCGATCGTCGACGACGTCAAGAAGGCCACTCCGGCCCTTCCCGAAATCACCGGCAAGACGACAACGATCCTCTCGACCACAGGGGAGACGCTCGATACGACCCAGTCGATCCTGAATGGGATCAAACAGAGCTGGCCAGTGAGAAATCTGATTCCTCCCCCTCCCCCTCCCCTTCCGGCTCTTGGTCCGATCGATCGGGGTGCGAGCCCGGTTCCCCCCCTTCCCCAAGGGGGTGTGAAATGACGTCCGGCATTCGCACGACTCTGGGAGGGCTGCTTCTCCTCGCCCTCCTCTCGGGATGCGCGGGAGCACCGGAGACTCATCCCAACAGGGTCAAGGCGAGAGAAAATCTCTCCAGTGCCCAGGAACTCCTGATGCAGAACCACCCGGCCCAGGCGCTTTCATCCATCAGGAAGGCCCTGCGGATGCACCAGCTTTCCGACGATCTTCCGGGGACGATTGACGACATGAATCGGCTGGCAAGGATTTCATTCTATCTTGGACGTGTCGACGCCTCCAGGCAGTGGATCGACAGGGCCCTTGTCCTTGAAAAGGTCAGCGACTACCCCGACAAGAGGGTCGAAACCTATATCCTGTCCTCTGAAATCGCCCCTCCGGGACAGGCCGGACCCTGGATCGCGGAGGCCCACCGCATCGCGGACGCCATGCCCTCCGGCTCTGATGAAAGAGATCATCTCGAGGCCCGGCTCTTCCAGGTCGAGGGCATGAGAGCCTCAGGGCGAAAAGACTATCGGGGGGCAATCCCCCTTTTCAGAAAGGCCCTGGAGCTCGATCGTCGGAGAAAGGATCCGCTATCGGTCGCCACAGATCATGCCAGCCTTGGCCGGAATGCCTATCTTTCCGGAGATGACAACGAGGCCCTTCGCCAATTCGGCAAGGCCCTCGCCAAGGATGAAAAGATTCGAAACCATGCCGGGATCGCCTTTGATCTTGAAGGCATCTCTCTCGCGAAGGCAAGAATGGGGAAATATCGGGAGGCTGCCCGAACGATGATGGAGGCGTCCGGGGTTGAAACGGGGCTCGGCCGAACGGAGATGTCCCGAAGGGACGTGGCCTTCGTTCGGATCCTTTTCAAAAATATCCGAACCCCCGATTCCGAACATTTCCGGAATGTGCTTCGCCATTGGTTCGATGCCGATTAGGCGTCATGTTCAGGCGTGGAAAAAAGTGCCTTCAAAGTCGGTCCGCTCGGAGAGCCGTTCCAGAATCTGATCGAGAAAGGTGTGGATCGAGGGGGCGGATTCCGGCGGGTAGGAAATCATGACTCCCCGATAATGAAGTCCCTTCTCGAGCTTTTCGGACTGTCCGAACCGGGAGAGGGCTTTGGCGATGCGACTCGCGACGGCACGGCCTTCGAGGGGGCCGGCCTCCAGAATCTGGATCATGAGCAGGTCTTCCTGAGGCCGCATGATCCAGTCGGTGGCCCTCAAAGTGGCGGCGATGGTTCCGGTGATCCGGGTCCATGCGAGTTCCATGGGGCCCGTTCCATAGTATCGTTCTACCTCGGGAAGATTGTCGAAATGGAGGGCGATGACGGAAAAGGGAATCCCGAGTCTCCGGGTCCGGCTCCATTCTTCCAGCAGACGGTTCATTGTGGCCCGATAGTCCAGCGAACCCGAAGAATCCCGGGTGGTCAGCGAGGCGTCTTCCCCTTCACTTTCCTGGCGTGCGACCAACGCCTTGATGAGCGGCATCGACTCTTGGACCGAATCGGTCCAGGCATTCGGAGGCTCCCCCGATCCCATTTCGAGAAGGATCGCGCAAAAAGCCCCCGAATCGACGACGAAGGGAAAAATCCATCCGCCTTCTTTTTTCCGAAAAGGAGAAAGGACGCGGAGCGGAAGGCCCATGACCTCCGCCGGAAAGAGAATCGCCGTGTTGAGATTCTGGAATTCGGGGCCGTTGCTGAAACCGCAGATCCGGAACTGGGACTCTTTTTCATCGAACCGAAAAAGCGAAATCCGGCTGTTTCGCATTCCCGCTCCCAGGGTCTGCCGAAGGGAGTCCAGGACATTGTCGACCTTTCTCAAGGCTTTTTCAGGAGGAATCGCAGGAAGTCTTGCGATCTCGTCCTTTTCGTTTTCAAGGAGGCGATGAAGGGGAGCCGGGGCCTTCGGCAGCCCGGGAAATCCTGATCCTCGGACCTCTTCCTGCTCCCGGATCTTCGCCAGACCTTCCTCGAGCAATCGGTTCTGACGTCTGAAGATGACGATGAATCCCACGATTCCCCCAAGAAACAGGAGAGAGCTTCCAAAAACCAGAAAGGGATGGGCCAGAAGCGATCGTTCCCAAAGGGGCAGAGGAGAGTGCTGCGCTCCATTCTCCAGTCCCAGATCTTTTCGGAGAAATTTTTCCGAACGTCTGAGATCCTCGACGCTGATCAGCCTGGCCTGGGGGATGTCAGAAAAAAAGGCGGGGGAACGGGTGGCGAACACGGGTCCGGATCGGATACCGCCCAGACTCGCCAGTAGAATGCCTCCAGCCACCAGAATTGGACCGATTCGAGTTTTTGACAAGTCCTCTCCGCCTTCCATAGAATGAACTGATTCTTTCCTTCGACTCATCGGCATTTTGCCGAATTTCATGACCGATCGACGGAGCGCTCCCGGGAGTCGCCGGACGGAGAATTTTTGAGAATTTCCCTCTTCAACAAAATCCTGTTTCTTTCAGTCCTGGTCCTTTCTTTTTCCCTGGGATTCGGTTATATCCTTCTGGAACACCAGATTCTTCACCAGACGAAGGACCAGATCGCCAAAGACAACCGGCTCCTTCTTCTCGAATTGACACGCTCTCTTTCTCTCCCGCTCCTCAAGAACGACCGGATGGCACTGGAGGACAATCTTGGTGTCTTCGAACACTCTCCCGGCGTCCTCGGCGTCTATGTCTTCGATCGAAAGGGAGTTCTCGAGGGGCGCATCGAAAATGATACCACCCCCTCTTCCGGAAGCCGAGTTCTTCTCCCTCCGCAACCGGCGGGGGTTTTCCGACCGGATGGCAAGGAAGGGCTCGTCCTCCGGCACCTGAAGAAACGCCATATTTATCAGCTCTCCGATCCAATCCAGTTTCATGGAGTGGATGTGGGACAGGTGGTCCTCTTTCTTTCGGATGCCCCCTACGAGATTGTCAGGGCCAAGATCGCGCGCTCTTTTCTGTTTTTGGGAGGGGGGAGCCTCCTTCTGGCCCTCCTGGGATCCCTTTTTCTTTCCGCCTACATCTCACGCCCCATACGGTCGCTCAGAAACGCGACCGAAAGAATTCTCGAGGGGGATTTTATCCGTGTCAGCACTCCCGCTCTTCGGGACGAAACGGGCGATCTCGTCGTCGCCTTCAACCGTATGGCCCGCGAAATGGAGCATAAAGAACGCCTGGAAAAGGCTCTGATCCGGTACGTCTCTCCCGATGTCGCCGAACACCTGATCAACCATCCCGAGCTGATCCATCTGGGAGGAATCCGTCAGGAGGTGGTGCTCATATTCGCCGACATCCGCAACTTCACCCGGCTCTCAAGCCAGCTTCCCTCTGAAGAGGTGGTCCAGATCCTGAACGACTATTTCAACTCCTTCATCGACGAGATATTCCTGCATCAGGGATCGGTCAACAACATCATGGGCGACGGAATCATGATCGTCTTCGGTATCCCGCAGTTTTCGGAGTCCCATCCGGAAAGCGCCCTGGCATGCGCGCTTTCCATACGAAAAAGAATCAGGGACCTGTCGGAATCGAGAAAGGCGCAGGGAATGCCCCATGTCCAGTTCGGTCTGGGGCTCCATATCGGAGAAGGTGTGGTTGGCCACATAGGATCCAAGACGCGCATGGAGTATACTGTGGTGGGAGGTCCGGTGAATATCGCCTACAGGATCCAGGAGGAGGCGGGGCCCGGAGAGATCCTTGTCTCGGACAACCTCTGGAAACGTCTGGCCGGCAATTACGAAAGCCTCCGGCAAACGACCCGTATCGTAACGCCAAAAGGGCTGGATGACCCGGTTCTTGTTCATGTCCTTTAATCCGACAGAAAGATTGCACTTTGCTGAAGATACCATTCCCTGAAACGGGCAAATCCGGGTCTAAGGGAGAGATCCGTCTTTTGCCGATTTTCACGGCCCTTCTTGTCCTCCTCTTTTCAGGATGCATTCCTCCGCCGGCTCCGGAAGCGCCGGCTCCCCCTCAGCCCCCGCGAAAGATTCTGGTCGACACACCCGCTTCCCTGGCCGTCCGGGCGCTCCTTCTGGACGAAGACAAAAAAGCCTTGGGCCTCGCCCGGGCCATCCGAAACAAACAGGAGCGGGAGGCCCTTCTCTCCCTGATTCGCCAGAGGGACATCGATCGCCAAGTCGGGCGGATCCGGTCCGATTTCAGCAACGGTCACAGGATGGAAGGGGCGCTCCTTCTGGGAACCCTTCAGGAAAAACATCCTGAAAAGGCGATGGAGATTTTTCTTGCGTTGCGTCCAGAAATGCTCACATGGATCCTCCTGCATGACGTCCGGGAGGGAAAGGAGCGGCTCGCCATCCGCACGATGAATCTTCTCCAGCCCTACAAACGCACATCTTTCCATCCGCTGATGGCGACGGCCTACAGCCATTGGGGGTTCCGCCGTTTCTGGCAGGGTCGCTACCACGATTCCTTTATGCTCGCCAACCAGGCCCTCTCCACCGATCCGGCCAACAAGTCCGCACTCTCTCTCAAGAAGCGGGTTCTCGCCATCCGGGATGCCCGGGTCTCCCGGGGACTCGTCGCCTACCGCCACCAGCATCTTTCGAAGGCCATCCGTCTATGGAAATCGGCTCTGGCCATCGACCCTTCCAATGAGGAGACCAAAAAGTATATTCTCAAGGCGGAGGAATTGCTGAAAAAGATCAGACATCTTGAAGGTCAAGCGGGACAATCCGCTCCGCCCGCTTCGGGAGGAAAGAAATAACATGGAACCTGTCCTTTTTGCCGATTGGTACACCGATCCTTTCTGCTCCTGGAGCTTTGCGGCCGAGGAGGCGATCGCTCGCTTCCGAAGCCATTTTGGAGATCGGCTCTCCTTTCGGCACCGTCTTTTTCCGCTCTATTCCAGTATCGGGGAGTTTCTCCAGAAGCATGGCCTGGCCACCCAGCAGGAGTTTGCTCCAAGAATCGGAAAGGTCTCTCGAGCAACCGGTGTCGCCATGAGTCCGAAGGTCTGGGAATCGGGCCAGGCTCCTTCTTCGAGCGAGGAGTGCTGCCGCTTCGCCGAAGCGGCCCTGATCGCGGATCCGGAAAAAGGAGGTCGCTTTCTGGCGCGCCTCCGGGAGCTCGCCTTCCTGGACGGCCACAACATCGGAGATCCGGATCTCCTGGGAAAAACGGCCAGGGCTCTCGGGCTCGATATGTCGCTCATAGAAGAGGCCCTTCGTTCGGGACGGGCCACGGAGGCTCTCGAGGAAGACCGGGAAAAGGCCCGCAGCGAAGGGGTGACCGTTCGTCCGACCCTCGTCATGACAAACTCGGAAGGGGACAGGGTCTTCATCGGGGGCTTGCGGAATCCCGATCTTTTCATCCTCGCGGGGGAATCCCTGATCCGGGAAGCCTCATGAGCCGCCCCCAGGTCGGAATCATCATGGGGAGCCAGAGTGACTGGGAGACGATGAAGGCGGCCTCCGAAATTCTCGCCGCCTTTTCCGTGGAGCACGAATGCCGGGTTGTCTCCGCCCACCGCACTCCCCTCGAGATGGTGTCCTACGCCCAGGGGGCGCTGGACCGCGGCCTTCGGGTGATCATTGCCGGCGCCGGCGGGGCGGCCCATCTCCCCGGCATGGTCGCCGCCCTGACGCCCCTTCCTGTTCTTGGGGTTCCGGTCCCCTCGCTCCATCTCGGAGGTCTCGATTCCCTTTATTCCATCGTCCAGATGCCCAAGGGAATTCCGGTGGCCACTTTCGCGATCGGAAAGGCGGGAGCCGCCAATGCCGGTCTTTTCGCCGTCTCGCTTCTGTCTGTTGCCGACGCCTCGCTTCTCAAGAAAATCCAGAACTACCGGGAAGGGCTCGTGGAGCAGGTCCACGGCATGACCCTTCCCCCTGGCTAAGGGAGTCTGTCCGGTGATCCTTCCGGGAGGCATGCTCGGCGTTCTCGGGGGAGG
Organism: Nitrospirota bacterium; assembly: GCA_021820445.1. GTDB lineage: Bacteria > Nitrospirota > Leptospirillia > Leptospirillales > Leptospirillaceae > UBA4572. The sequence goes on from JAKADN010000024.1 coordinate 10,968, forward strand.
GCAGCTGGGGCTCATGTTTTCCCTGGCCGCCCGACGCATGGGATACCGCACCCTGGTCGTGGATCCCGATCCCGATGCCCCTGCCTTTGCCGTATGCGACAGAAGGATCGTCGGACCCTATTCCGATCCCGACGTTCTCTCGGAAGTGGCGCATGCCTGCCAGGCGGTGACCACGGAATTCGAGAATGTTCCCGCCGCCTCCCTCGCCTTTCTGGAAAAGTCGCATGTTGTTCGACCTTCCTCCCGATCGGTCGCAACATGCCAGGACCGGATTCTCGAAAAAACCTTTCTCAGGGATCAGGGATTCGAAACGGCGCCCTTTGCCGTCTTGCTCGATGGAAGGCTTCCGTCTCCCGACCAGCTGAGCCCCCTTCTTCCGGGCATCCTCAAGTCGAGCCGGGAGGGTTACGACGGGAAGGGCCAATGGGGGATCCGATCCCATGAGGAGCTTTCCCGCTTCCTCATGGGGCGGACCGGTTCCTATGTCCTCGAAAAAAAGCTCGACCTCGTGGGGGAGTTTTCCGTGGTTCTCGCCCGGGGAGCTGGCGGGGAAACGGCCCTTTATCCCGTCGCTGAAAATCTTCACACATCAGGAATCCTTCATGTCTCGGCCGTTCCCGCGGGGATTCCCGGGCCTCTCTCCGACAGAATGTCCGCGGTCGCCCGAAGCATCGCCCTAAGCCTTGACTACAAGGGGGTGCTGTCGGTCGAATTCTTTCTGGCGGAGGGGGACCGCCTTTATGTCAACGAGCTGGCTCCCCGCCCCCACAACAGCGGCCACTACACGATCGATGCCTGCGTCGCGAGCCAATTCGACCAGCAAGTTCGCGTTCTGGCAGGGCTTCCTCTGGCCTCGACCCGCCTTCTCTCTCCCTGCGCGATGGGGAACCTGCTTGGAAGCCTCTGGCAGGATCACCTCCCTCCCCCACTCGGGAATCTCCTGGAGCATCCTTCGGCGAAGCTCTATCTTTACGGCAAGAAAAATCCCCGTCCCGGACGAAAGATGGGGCATTTCACCGTTATTGCAGAGTCCGCCGCCGAGGCGAGCCTCAAGGCCCACACCCTGCTTGCCGCACTCTCTCCGGCCAGTCTTTCCCAGGATTTGGGGGAAGAACCCCCTGTCCCGTAGATCGCTTTTCGGACCCTTTCAGGAGCGATCCCGGGGGGGAATGCCCTTCCCGAAAACACCCTCCTGCCGGCGTCGATGGACAATCGGTCCAGTCGATCCGGATCGCCGGGAAAGGAAAGGGTCGTTGCGGCCCTATGGTTGAAAAAAACATGCGCCTGCAGTAAAATTTCATAGTTTTGATGGGTTAAAACCCTCAAAATTCAAAGGGGATTTCCAATCCGTGACCTCCCGAAATGCCGGGTCCGACTCCGACCCCAACATGTAAGGCTTCGACGATGGATATGTTTGTCATGGAGGGGCCCGAACCGGTTCTGACCAGAGCCGATCTGATCGCGGACCCTTCCCTCGCTTCTTATGAGAAAGCCGGAGGATATGCCGGCCTGCGGCGGGCCCTCTCGGGACTGTCCCCTGCGGACGTCATCGAGGAGGTCAAGGCGTCGGGGCTCCGAGGCCGTGGCGGGTCCGGATTTCCGACCGCCCTCAAATGGGAGAAGGTGGCCGGCCACCGGGTTCCCGTCCGATATGTCGTCGCCAACGGAAGCGAAGGCGAGCCGGGGAGCCACAAGGACCACTTTCTCATCTCGAGGTCTCCCCACCAGATCCTTGAAGGGATGATCCTCGCGGCCTATGCCGTCGGCGCATCCCAGGGTCATCTTTTCGTAAAGGAAAGTTTTCCGGAAGGGATCCGGATCCTCCAGAAGGCAAGGCAGGAGGCGCATTCGGCCGGTCTTCTCGGAGAGAACATCCTCGGGAGTTCCTTTTCCCTCGACATCGAGATTTTCGTGGGCCCGGCCGCCTACATCGCCGGCGAGGAAACGGCCCTTCTCGAGGCTCTCGAAGGCCGGCCTCCGCGCCCCCGTCCGAAGCCCCCCTTCTATCCCACCGAGATGGGGCTTTTCAAAAAGCCGACGGTCGTGAACAATGTCGAGACCTACGCCCACGTCGCCCGCATCCTCTCCGACGGACCGGCTCGCTTCAGGGAGCGGGGAACTCCGAAGAGTCCTGGAACCATGATCTTCTCCGTTTCGGGATCCGTCGTTCGTCCCGTCCTCGTGGAGCTTCCGTTGGGATTTCCTCTCCGTCGCCTCCTGGAGGAGTATGCGGGCGGGCCGCTTCCGGGAGAGACCTTCCAGTGCTTTTTTACCGGCGGACCCTCCTTCGGCATCCTTCCGGCGAAGGATATCGACACCCCGCTGGAGTACGATGCGCTGCGGGCCAAGGGGACCGGCCTCGGATCGGCCGGGATCATCGTTCTTGGCTCCGGAGACTGCCCGGTGGCCACCTCCCGGGACTTTGCCCTTTTCTATGAGAAGGGCTCCTGCGGACAATGCCCCCCCTGCCGGCTGGGCACCGAGTCCCTTCACGGACTTCTGGAATCGATCGAGTCGGGAGAGGGATCTCCCGAAACCATTGAGAGGATCCGGAAAGTGGCCGAGATGATCAAGGGAAGAGGAAATTGCGGACTCATCACCGCCTCCGCCTATATGGTCCAGTCCCTGCTCCAGCATTTTCCCGCCCTGGTTGAGGGGCATCTGGAAAAAGACAGCCGCCGTTCTGCCGGCGAACGGGTGCCCTCCTGGCACTACGACCATTTCGTAGGATAGGACTGTGAATCTCATTTTCAAAACTGGATATGATTGTCATGATGAAAAAGATACCTGTCGATCACCATCTTCTTTTCTGCACAGGGAACAAGTGCATGGGAAAGGGGAGTGAAGACCTGAAAATCCTGGCCCAGAACATTCGCGACCAGTCTCCGGACCTGTCCACGCTGCTCGTAACGAAGATGGGGTGTCTCAAGCAATGCGAATCCGGTCCGATGGTCGCCCTCTATCCGGAAGGCTTCTGGTTTTCGGACATGAACACGAGCCGGACGGTAAAACTTCTGGACCAGATTCGGGAAGGCCATTCGCCGCTTCCCGAAAATCGTTATTTCGTTCTGGAAAACGCTGATCAATCCCTCTGAAAGGACTCTCATGGCTTACCGAATTCGAAAGAAGGCTGAAAAGGACAGCAATCCGGAACCTTCCGCCCCTCCTCAACCCCCCCGTTCCTTCTCTTCATTTTCGGGACCGGGTCCCTCCCGGAACGCCTGGGGGTTTGCCGGGGCGATCCTTCTTGTGATCCTGATCGGAATCGGAGTGGTCTACCACATCCATTCGGACAAGACCAAGATGGAATCGGCGGCGGCAGCCCTCGAAACGAAGGCAGAGCAGCTTTACTCGAGGGGTCAGCAGACGAACGGGTCCGAGCTTGTGCAGGCGAAACAGGACTTCGAAGAGGTCATGAGGAAATACAAGGATTCGAAATCGGCGAGGATTGCCCCCCTTTTCCTCGCCTCGATCGAAAACATCCAGACCCCGGGAAATTCCTCGAAGGCGCTGGTCTGGCTTCATCAGGGGCTGGACATGAATGCCGGAAACATGAAGCTTTTGCCCTTCTACTATGAAAGCATGGGGGTGACCCTCATGTCGGCCCACCAGTACGACCAGGCCCTGGCCATGTTCCAGAAGGTCATCGCCTTTCCTGACAAAATCCTGGCCGATGCCGCGCTTTTCAATATCGGCAAGATTTACGAGAATCTGAACCAGCCGGCCCTGGCGATCGTCAACTACAAAAAACTGGTCAAGGAGTTTCCAAGCTCCCCCTGGGCCGCGGAATCGGAACCGTTTCTCATGAAAAACGGTATTACCCCTCCTGCGACAACCTCGCCCGCACCGCTCGCACCAAAATAGAATTGCCGGTTTCATCCTTGCTTTGCCGGCGCGGACCCCGGTCGGGGCCTCCCGTTGTCCCGACCCCCATTTGAGAACGGAAAACTATGGTCGAAGCCATCTGGACAGTCAGAAAAGAGAACGGAAACATGGAGGTCCACCTGATAGACCAGAGGCACCTGCCGTCCCGGGAGATCGTGGTGGAATGCCGCTCTCACGGAGAGATGGCGGATGCCATCCGGGAGATGGTGGTCAGGGGAGCTCCGGCCATCGGGATCTCCGCGGCCTTTGGGATCGCCCTGGGCGCCCAGGAGTTCGCCGGAGTCAGAGATCCCGGGGAATTTATGAAAAAGATGGAGACCGTCGAGCGGACCCTTGCCGCCACACGCCCCACCGCAGTGAACCTCTTCTGGGCCCTCTCCCGGATGCGTCCCCTCTGGGAGACGATCGCCTCCCGGGCTCCGGAGGAGCGGACGACAACCCTTTTCAGGGAGGCCCAGGCGATCAAGGACGACGACATCGCCCGGAACCGGAAGATCGGGGCCTTTGGACAGGCCCTCCTCCCGCAATCCGCCCATGTTCTTACCCACTGCAACGCGGGAGCGCTCGCGACCGGTGGATACGGAACGGCACTGGGTGTGATCCGCGGGGCGGTCGAGGCCGGGAAGTCCGTGAAGGTCTTTGCCGACGAAACCCGCCCCTATCTCCAGGGGGCCCGTCTGACCGCCTACGAGCTCGCGGCTGACAACATCCCGGTGACGCTGATCACCGATTCGATGGCCGCCATGGTGATGGCCCAGGGAAAGGTCAACGCCGTCATCGTCGGAGCCGATCGGATCGCCGCCAACGGAGATACCGCCAACAAGATCGGGACCTACGGGCTGGCCGTGCTGGCCCGGGAACACGGCATTCCCTTCTACGTGGCGGCCCCCTTCTCCACCATCGATCCGGAGACCCCCACCGGCCGGACCATTCCGATCGAGGAGCGCTCCTCCCGGGAAGTCACCCACTCGGGGGAGATCCGGATGGCTCCGGAAGGGATCTCTGTCTTCAACCCGGCTTTCGACGTCACCCCGGCCAAATACATCACCGCCATCATTACCGAAAAAGGGGTCTTTTCCCCCGAGGAGCTGTCACGGCATCTCGGACGCCCCGGACAATAATTCCAAAGGAAGACCTGACCCTTGAGCCAGAAATTGCCATCGCAGCCCTCCGGTCCCCTCGAACAGACCGAACATGAACGGGTCCGTCGCCAGAAACGGGACCAGCTTCTCCTGAGAGGCATCGATCCCTACGGGGCCCCCTTTCCCGGACGGGAATCGGTCGCCTCGTTCCGTTCCAGAACGGAGGGCCTGACCCCCGAAACCCTCCCCGAACCCGCCCCGTCCGCGAGAATCGCCGGCCGGATCATCCTTTTCCGGAAGTTCGGCAAGGCCTTCTTCGCAACAATCCAGGACGAAGGGGAGCGCCTCCAGATCTATGTGCGGGCCGACCTTCTGGGCGAGGACTATGGAAGACTGGCAGACTCCCTGGATCTGGGCGATATCGTCGGGGTCGAGGGGGTCTTTTTCTTCACGAAGACCGGCGAGCCGACCCTGTCGGTCACCTCTCTCGTCCTCCTGGCGAAATCCGTCCGCCCCCTCCCGGACAAGTGGCACGGTCTCTCCGACCAGGAAGCCCGGTATCGGCAGCGCTATGTGGACCTGATCGTTTCTCCCGAGACCCACCGGGTCTTCGTCACCCGATCCACCATCGTCCGGTTCATCCGGAACTTCATGGACAACCATGGCTTCGTCGAGGTCGAAACCCCCATGATGCAGCCCACCCCGGGAGGGGCGCTGGCCCGCCCTTTTTCGACCCATCACAACGCCCTCGACCTCGAACTCTACCTCAGGATCGCTCCGGAGCTCTATCTGAAGAGGCTCATCGTGGGAGGGATGACCCGGGTCTACGAGATCAACCGGAACTTCCGGAACGAGGGAGTCAGCACCCGCCACAACCCCGAGTTCACGATGATGGAGTTTTACGCGGCCTACGCCTCCTATGAGGAGCTCATGGCGCTGACGGAGACCCTTCTCTCCTCTCTCGCCCGGGAGGTCCTCGGATCCACCGACATTCTGTTCGGAAATCACCGAATCTCCCTGGCCCCTCCCTACCGGCGCATCTCCTACCTCGAGGCGATCGGGGAGGCCTTCGGGCTTTCCCCCGAGGACTACTTCAACAACGGTCGGCTTCTGGAGATCCTTCGCTCCCGGAGCCTTCCCGTTCCGGAGCCTCGTCCGGGGAAGCCCTATGTCGCCGATCTTCTGAACGCCCTCTTCGAAGAAGCCATCGAGCCGACGCTCATTCAGCCGACCTTCGTGACGGGCTATCCCAAGGCGATCTCGCCCCTGGCCCGCTCCTCCCAGTCCGATCCGGAGGTGACCGACCGGTTCGAACTCTTCGTCGGCGGAATCGAGCTCGCCAACGGCTTCAACGAACTCAACGATCCCGACGAACAGCTCCGGCGCTTCCTCTCCCAGCAGGAGTCGAGGCTGTCGGGGGATCTGGAGGCCCCGCCGCCCGACTACGACTATGTGCGGGCCCTCGAAGTGGGTCTCCCCCCCACCGCCGGCGAAGGAATCGGCATCGACCGCCTGGTGATGCTGCTCACCAATCGCACCTCCATCAGGGACGTACTGCTCTTTCCGCTCCTCCGGCCGGAAGCATGACGCCTCTTTTCGAACTTCGGGTCGCGCTCAGGTATCTCCGCTCCTCCCGACACCAGGGCTTTCGTCTCTCCCTCAACACGGTGATCTCGGTGGCGGGCGTGACGGTCGGTGTGGCCGCCCTGATGGCGACCCTGGGGGTCATGACCGGATTCCAGCACAAGCTCCGCTCCAAGATCCTGGGGGTCAACTCCCACATCGTCCTCACGAACGGAGGGGCGGGGCCCATTGCCGATCCCGGCCGGATCGAGAAAGAGATCTCCTCCGATCCGGGAATCCTTGCGACCTCCCCCTTCATCGTGGGACAGGCCATGATTTCGGCCAACAAGATTGTGGCGGGAACGGTCCTGAGGGGGGTCGATCCGGGTCGGGAGCGCAATGTGACCCGAATCGCGCGCTACATGGTCGAAGGCCATCTCGCCTCCCTGAGCCTCTCCCCTGAAAAGGGGAGCTTTCCGGGGATCATCCTGGGGGCGGACCTGGCGGACAGGCTGAACGTGGATCTGGGCGACCCCGTGGATCTGATCAGCCCCACGGGGACCCCTTCGGCCTTCGGGATGATCCCGAAGATCCGTCACTTTCGCGTGGTGGGGGTTTTCAAGTCGGGACTCTACGAATACGACAACACCCTCGCCCTCCTCGAGATCGGGCAGGCCGCCCGCTTCCTGGGACTTCCTCCGGGAAGCGCAACGGGGATCGAGGTGCGGGTCCACGACATCTTCATGGCGACCAAAATGGCCCACCGGATCGGGGAACGTCTCGGCTTCCCCTTCTGGGCCCGCTCCTGGCTCGAAATGAACAAGAATCTCTTTTCGGCCCTCATGCTGGAGAAGATGGTCATGTTCATCATTCTGGTCCTGATCGTCCTCGTCGCCTCCTTCAACATCGTGAGCACCCTGTCGATGATCGTCATCGACAAGGCCAAGGAGATCGCGATCCTCAAGACCATGGGCGCGACCCATCCCCAGATCATGCGGATCTTCATCCTGGACGGACTCCTCATCGGGACGGCCGGGACGATGCTGGGAATCCCCCTCGGCTACCTGATCACGACCCTCCTCGAGCATTACTACACCTTGCCCAACGACGTCTATTTCGTGAGCCACATCCCGGTCATCATTCGGGCGCGGGATGTCCTTTCGGTAGCCCTGTCCGCGATCGGGATCAGCTTTCTGGCGACGATCTATCCCTCTCGTCAGGCCGCCCGCCTGGAGCCCGTCGACGCCCTGAGGTACGAGTGATGGGAGGTCTCGCGGTCGAGGTCAAAAATGTGTCCCGCTCCTACCGCCGGGCGGAACGGACGATCGATGTGTTGCGGAACCTCACGACCTCCCTTCCTTCGGGCAGCTTCACCGTCCTGACGGGGCCGTCCGGTGCCGGCAAATCGACCCTCCTCCACCTCTTGGGGACCCTCGACCGGCCGACGGAGGGGGAGATCCTCTATGACGGGCGGTCTTTGGTCAAGGCCTCCGACCGGGAGCTGGCCTCCTTTCGCAATGCAAGGATCGGATTCATCTTCCAGTTCCACCATTTGCTTCCGGAGTTCACCGCCTTGGAGAATGTCCTGATGCCGACCTGGATCGCGGGCGGGAGGGAGAATGCGGACCGCGCGAAGACGCTGCTTGGGGAGGTGGGGCTTGAACACAGGCTGGATCACAAGCCGTCGGAGCTTTCGGGTGGAGAACAGCAACGGGTCGCCGTGGCGCGGGCCCTCATCATGGACCCGGCCCTTCTTCTGGCCGACGAACCGACCGGCAATCTTGACTCCCATACCAGCCTGGAGGTCTTCACCCTTCTTCGGACGCTTTCGGAACGGCAGGCCATGACCTGTCTGGTGGCGACCCACAACGAGGTTCTGGCCCGGATGGCGAGCCGCCATCTCGCGATGGACGACGGGGTGATCGTCTCTGCGACGGTCACCTAGACGGCGCTAGGATCCGGTGGAGGCCGTCGGTGTCGCCGGTGTCGAAGGAGCGGCAGAAGGAGTCGCCGCTGGCGCGGGGGTCGACGACGAGGAGTCGGAACTGGGAGCGGGCGCGGCCGGCTTCTTCTCCCCTCCTCCCGTGTTGCCACTTTCGCCCTTTTTCACATAGTCGGTGATGTAGAATCCGGATCCCTTGAACTGAAGGGCGGGCTTACCCATCAGTTTGACGAGTGGACCGCCGCAGGTCTCGCAGACGAGAAGGGGCGGATCGGAAAACTTCTGGATCTTCTCCACGACGGCATGGCATTTCTGGCAGGAATACTCATAAAGCGGCATCGATCGCTCCTTGGTGATTGTCCGGGTTTTTACGCACAACGAAATTCCTCATGCCTCGATTATAACCTACGGGACAAAGGCCGGACAATCCTTCGAAATGAGGAGGCGCATTCCTCCCTGGCCTGAAGCCCGAGGCTTCCAGTGCGCGCTAAGGAGGAATGGCCTTCGGGAAAGGTTTATTCGAGGAGGGAGACCGCTTCCCCGATCCTCCGGATTCCTTCCTGGAGCGAGGAGAGGGAGGCCGCATAGGACATGCGCATGTGGACAGGACTTCCGAACGGCGTTCCGGGGACCATGGCCACCCGGGCCACATCGAGAAAGAACTCCGCGAGTTCGTAGGCGGTCTGGATCGGAACCCCCTTATAGGAGCGCCCCAGAAGGCCCGAGATGTTCGGGAAGACATAGAAGGCCCCCTCCGGGGGCTGGCAACGGATCCCGGAGATGCGATTGAAGGCGGAGACCACCCAGTCCCTCCGTTTCCGGTATTCGGCCAGCATGGGCTCGAAGTATTCCTCCCCCGACCGAATGGCGAAGGCGGCGGCTTTCTGGGCGATCGAATTGGGGTTCGACGAGGTCTGGCTCTGGACGGCATCCATGGCTTCCATGATTTCGCGGGGGCCGGCGGCATAGCCAATCCTCCATCCGGTCATGGCGTAGGTCTTCGAGACGCCGTTGACGATGATGGTCCGTTCCCGGACGCTCCTGTCCAGGGTGGCGATAGAAGGGACGGGATCGCCCGTGTAGTTGATCTTTTCGTAGATCTCGTCGGAGATGATGAGCAGATCGTTCTGGAGGGCGATCTCGACGATCCTCTCGAGCCGCTTTCGATCGATGATGGCCCCCGTCGGGTTGTTGGGAGAGTTCAGGACGAGAAGCTTCGAGCGCGGGGTGAGCACCTCCCGCAAGGCGTCCGGATCGAGCCGAAATCCGTCTTCCTCGCGACAGGGGATGAAGACCGGATCGCCCTGATTCAGGAGGATCTGGTCCGGATAGGAGACCCATGCCGGCGTGGGGAGGAGCACCTGGTCGCCGGGGTTGACGAGGACCTGGAAGAGTTCGAAGAGCGAGTGCTTGGCTCCGTTGGAGACGACGATCGCCCGTGGATGGAAATCCAGTCCCTGGTCCCGCAGGAATTTTTCACGGATGGCCTCCTTGAGTTCAGGAATCCCCCCCACCGCGGTGTACTTGGTGAATCCCTCTCCGAGGGCCTTCACGGCGGCCTTCTTGACGGGCTCCGGGGTGTCGAAGTCCGGCTCGCCCCCCGAAAAATCGAGCACGTCTATCCCCTGTTGCTTCAGCTCCCTGGCCCGGGCGGCAAGAAGCAGGGTCGGCGAGGGCTTGAGAAGGGAGAGACGTGAGGCCAAAAATTCTTGAATCGGTCGATTCATTCTTTATTGTCTCCGGGAATATTTTCTCTTCAGGGCCTGTTCGACAGGAAGGGGAACGAAGAGGGAGAGATCCCCTCCCAGTTCGGCGATTTCCCGAATCACGGTCGATGTGATGAACATATTATTTTTGGAGGGCATCAGGAAGACGGTTTCGATTTCGCGGTCGAGGTTCTGATTGATGAGGGCCATGCGGAGTTCGTAGTCGAAGTCGGAAACGGCCCGGACCCCCCGGAGGATGCAGACGGCTTTCTCTTCCCGAACGAAGTGGACCAGAAGGTGATCGAATCCCTTGACCGTCACTTGCGGCTCGGGATAGGGAATTGAAGCCCTCAGAAGTTCGATGCGTTCTTCGAGATTAAAAAGAGGGGATTTTCGGGGGCTGTCCGCGACCCCGATGACGATCTCGTCGAAGATGGCCAACCCTCGGTGAAGCATGTCGAGATGACCGTTCGTCACCGGATCGAAGGTGCCGGGGTAGACCGCCCTGTGGTTCATCGGGTCGATGGAGCGAGGAGGCTCACGCCGCTTTCTCCATAATGGTGGTGAGACAATATCTGGCAACCCCAATCAGGGAGGGATCCCCATGGAAGGGAATCCTTGTGGTGATATTCGAGAACCATGAGGTAATTGGCACCCACTATACCATCGCGGCACAGTGCGTTCAAGAGCCCGGGCCAATCGGCATAATGGTAGGGCGGGTCGAGAAAGAGGATGGAGGGCGGAACGGAGGGGGGATCGGATCGCAAGGAGGAGAAGCCCTCCGAGAGCCTGAAGGAAAAGTGGCCGGCGTGGTCTGGAATTTCGCGCGAGATCCATCTTTCAAGGGCCGCCAGGAGGGGGCGATCCCTGTCGAGAAAGAGGACGTGGGAGGCGCCGCGGGAATAGGCCTCAAGGCCTACGGCCCCCGATCCGGCATAGAGATCCCAAAAGACGGAGCCCGGCAGATCCTTCTGGAGCATGTTCATGACGGCCGAACGGACTTTGGCGCTTGTCGGACGAACTTTTTTAGGATCGGGAACGGGAAGGGCCTTCCCTTTGAGGATCCCCGACTGGATTCTGATCATGGCGTCCCAAAAAAAAAGAGGGACCGGAGTCCCTCTCGAGATACGAATACCCGATTCGAAAAGCTTAAAGGCCGAGCGCTTTCTTGGTGGCCTTGTCGAGCTTTCCGGTCGCTTTCAGCTTGTTGGCTTTCTGGAAGGCGGCAATGGCCTTGTGGGTGATCGGACCGGGGTACCCGTCGGCCTTGATCTTGGCTCCCTTGGCGATCAGGGCCGTCTGAACCTTCTTCCAGAAGGCGGAAGGGCCATGCTTTTTGCCAGCCTTGGCCATTTTCTTGTGGGCCGCTTTCTTGGCCGGGGCCTTTGCCGAGGTTTTGGGAGCGGCATCACCGGCGAAAGCACCCTGAACGGGAAGAAGAATGATGGCAGCGGAAAGAACAATGCCGGAAATTGCAGACCCAACCGTGGCAAGAACTGTCATTTTTTCTGATTTCATCGTGAGAACCACCTCCTTTTATGCCGAATGGCCATCCTTCGCACTGGAAAATTCGGCGTTTGCCAGCGAGCCCAATCCCCCAAAAAACGGGGGCCTCTGAACATGAGATCCGGACCAGGTTGCCGTCCCTCCTTAAGGCTCTCGATCGATCCTCAAGGACCTTCAGGAGAGCCGGCAATAACCGGATGAGGGGCCTTGGCCGCATCACCGGCTATCCGGATTTTTCCGAATACTATCAATGATTGGATCATGTGTCAAGAAAAAGACCTGAGCGTCTTTGTCCGGCGAGGCGGAAAATAGGGTTCATCACCTTTTATTTATGGGGATGGAGAGGCAAACGGACTCCCGGGGAAAAGGATCGGGTCCCCCAAATGGAAGATGCGGGGATCATTCTTCAGGGCAGGCGATTCCGCTCCTGCACAGGGACACTCCACTCCTGCCGCTTCCGTCTTTTTGTTCCGGTCCGATGCGACGTCTCAAAGCTTCGATCGACTGTCGCGATGATCGAATCCTCGGCAGGATCGCGAAAGGAGCGCTTCCTCTGCCCAATCGCCTTCCCTTCATCCGGTCGTGAGCGCCACCCCTCTTCCGGGAACCGTCTGAAACCCGCTTGTTCGTGGGGGGAAGCCGCCTCCTGGAGGAGGATGCCCGGCAATGGGCGAGCCTTCTCTCCGACTCCTCTGGCCCGAGTCCTATGGGACAGGGGGCTTTCGGCGTTGTTTTCTCCCGCAGGCCATGCAAAAATGAAGTTGAAAGCAACCGAATCCGGAGGGGCGACGTGGAAGATCCGACAACCGGCCGCGAGCGAGTCGAGCGCATCTTTCAGGAACTCCCCCGCATTTTCTCGGACGGGGAGGCGAGAGTCTCCACGGGGAAGGCCGTCCTGGATCTTTTCTCGGGACTCTCCTTCGTCGACGCCGTTCTGGTCCGACTCGAAAGAACCTCTTCCCGGAATGCCCGCACCTTTCCTTCTTCTTCTTTTCCCTCCGCGTCGCCCGCTGAGAAGAGGAGACTTTCCGCATTTCTGGGGAGCATGGGGCCTCTTCCCGTCATTCTCCGATCATCGGGATCCGGCGAAACCCCTCCACCTCCGGAGATCGAGGCGTTTTGCCGGACCCACGGCTTCCGGCAGGCGATTTTTCTCCCCCTTTTCTCGCCGGATACGGCGGGGGGAAAAAAGGGGACGGTCGCCCTCTTCCTCCGCAAGGAAAATGAAGGGGATCTTTTTTTCGACACCCTGGTTCTGAAGTCCTTCTCCCTGCTTCCTCTTCCCCTGCCCTCCCTTCCGGCGGACCTCGACAATCTGGTGCGCTTCTACAAGGCGCTCCACGAGATCAATCACCTGATCGCACGCCATCCTCCTCCGGAGCTCCTTTACGACGAGGTCTGCCGGATCGCGGTCGCTTACGCGGGTCTCCGTCTGGCCTGGATTGCGACCCTGGACCGGCCGGACGGAGGAGGCCGGATCCTTTCCGTCTGCGGGCCGGCCAGCGGATACGCGGAGGGGCTCTTCATTACGGCCGATGCGAATTCTCCCTACGGGCAGGGTCCGGCCGGCCGCTCCTTCCGGGAGGGGCGGATCCTGGTGGCGCAGATCGATACCGATCCGGAATATGCCGTCTGGCGGGAGAGAGCGCATCGCTTCGGGCTTCATTCGAGCTGCAGCTTTCCCTTCAAGAGACACGGCCGGATCGAAGGGGTCATGGGGGTCTACGCCGAGGATCCTCACTACTTCTCCCCGTCCGTGGTCGCCCTCTTGAGCCGCCTCTCCGAGGACATGGAATTCTCCCTGGAGTCCTTCGACCGCTCCACCCGGATCGAGAAGCTTCAGATGCACATCCGCTCCCTTCTCGAAATCACGGAAGAAATCGCGAAGAGACCCGACCAGAGCACCCTTTTCGACCATGTGACCTCCCTAGTCGTGGAGAAGATCGGAGCGGTCTTTTCGGCCGTCATTCTTGGGGAGAAAGACGGAGGACTCAGCCTGGCCGCCCAGGCCGGTCCCCTCCTGGGATTCGAGGAGAGGGCCAAGATGGGTTTCAGGAGCCCCTCCGAACCCTCCCCGGTCGCCTTCGGTCTCGTCAGCCGGGTCCTGGCGACGGGACGGACGCTGGTGGCGGACAGCTTTGCCTGGTCACCGGCCTTTGTCCTCTGGAGGCCGCTTCTCCTGCAGAGGGGAGTCCTTTCCGGAGCGGGTTTTCCGCTGGTCGTCGAAGGCAAGGTCATCGGTCTCCTCGTCGTCGGGTCACGCGAGGAGGACTTCTTTTCCGACGAGATCGTCGATCTTCTCGAAAACATGGTCGAGAACATCTCTTTTGCCATCCAGGATATCCGGAGGAAGGAACACCTCGAGTTTCTGGGGTATCACGACGACCTGACAGCTCTTCCGAACCGGACCTCCTTCCTGGAGACCCTCGCGTCGGCTCTCTCCGGAGACCGCCAGATCGCCGTGGCGATCCTGGATATCGACAACTTCAAGGAAATCAACGATTCGATGGGCCATGCGGCCGGAGACAGGGTCCTGGTCGAGGCGGCGAGGAGACTGTCGGGGCTCCTCGGTCCGGAAGATTTTCTGGCCCGTCTGGGAGGGGACGAGTTTGCCCTTGTCCTATACGATAGGACAGGACCCGCGGAGATCGAGGAGTTCTGGAAAGCCCTCTC
>JAKADN010000025.1 GCA_021820445.1 Nitrospirota bacterium
CGTCGATCACCTCGTAGCGAAGCGGTCCCCCCTCGGGGAAGCCGAGATAGTCCTTGTAGGTCCATGCCCTGGGTGTGAGAGCTGTCGTCATGGCGATTCCTCCCGAGTGAACTCCATCGTATCATTCGCCTCACATTTGTCCAACGCGTCATCACTCGTCCTCTATTCCACTCAAACCTCTGTTCGAGACGATCCTCCGATGCCATACGGATTCCCGGCAATTCTCTTCACGAGGCACCCTTCTGTAAACTCATTGCTCGATTTCGAGCCACAGATTCTAGAAAAGAGGCCAAAAGAGAGACCCGGATTGCTGGAATCCCTCAATCACAAAGCGTTTATATCCTAATCTTCTTCGCCGGGGGGTGACCCGAGACCTTAAAAACCGGAGGCGACCCGGCAATCCGCGTAAATCACCAGTAGGCAATATGAATGCATCTCTTTTTTAAGGCTCTGTCAGGCCGGTATATTTTATTGCGACGGCAAAAATTGTGCTAAAATGGATCCCTCAACTCCCGTCCGGACACCCTCCTTCCGGACAGACGCATCCGTTATGGAGATCCCTTGACCCTTTTTCCAATAAAATCCGGCGAACTTCTTTTCTCCCTGAAGACCTTCGCGGCGGCCCTCCTCGCGCTCTGGATCGCCTTCCTGTGGAACCTCAGGCAGCCCTACTGGGCGATGCTGACCGTCCTTATCGTCGCCCAGCCCTACACCGGCATGGTCCGCTCCAAGGCCCTCTACCGCTTCGTGGGGACCTTCGTCGGGGCAGCGATGGCCATCTTCCTCGTCCCCAACCTGGTCAACCTTCCCCTTCTCCTCGTCGTGGCCCTCGGCCTCTGGATCGCCCTCTGCCTGTACCTCTCCCTTATCGACGGAACTCCCCGGAGCTACGCCTACATCCTCTCCGGATACACCGTCGCCCTGATCGGCTTTCCGAGCGTGCTCCATCCGAACGGCATCTTCGACACGGCGCTCGCGCGGGTGGAGGAGGTCTCCCTGGGCATCCTTGCGACCTTCGTCATCAACGAGCTCTTCTTTCCCCGCTCGGCGGTCGATCTCTACTTCGGCAGAGCCTCCTCCCTTCTGGAAAAAATCCGGAAGACCGCGGAGGAGATCCTCGAGACCCCGCCCGGCACGGATCTCCTCGAAGCCGCCCGGGGTCGCCTGTCGGTGGAGCAGGTCGGGCTCGCCCCTCTCGCCATCTTCGCTTCCTACGACACCCGGAATCCGGGGCGCCTCAGAACCATTGACCTGCTCCGCTACAAGATGGGTCACCTTTTGCCGCAACTCTCGGAAGTCGTCCGCCACGTTGAGCGCATTCGCGAGGAGTATCCCGAAAGCCTCGAAGACTGTCGAAAACTTCTTGCGACGGCCCGAACGTGGATTCGTGAGACGGAGGTCTCTTCCGTTCCTTCCTTTCGGAACGCGGTCGGAGGCCCCCACGGTCTTCCCACTCCCTCCGAGCTGGCCCTGGACAACCTGTCCGCCCGCCTTCGGGAGTTCGGCATTTCGCTGTCCGAATGCCTGAGGCTCAGGCAGGATCAGCGGGCGCCCGATCCGACGGAAGAGGTTTTTCAGGAGCCTCCCCACCGGGACCACCTTCTGGCCGCCCTCTCGGCCTTCTCCATCTTTCTGACCGTTCTGGCCGTCTCCTCTTTCTGGATTCTGACCGAATGGCCCGACGGGGCGACGGCGACCATGATGGCGGCCGTCGCCACCTCCTTTTTTGCCGCCCAGGACGATCCGGCCCCCGCCATCCTCCGCTTCATGACCTTCCTGACCGGGGGGTCAGTGATGGGATCCTCTTTCTGTACGCCCTGCTTCCCATGGCCCAGGACTTTCTGACGCTCTCCCTTTTACTTGCGATCGTGCTGATCCCCGCCGGAATTTTCCTCGGCCGGCCGGAGACAACCATTCCGGTCCTGGCCTTTTCCATCGGCTTCGGGGGGCTGATCGCCCTCTCCTCGACCTACCACGCCAATTTCACGGCGTCGATGAACGCCGCCATCGCCCAGACCGTGGGGGTGCTCCTGGCGGCCGTCCTGACCCGGCTCGTCCGATCCGTCGGGGCCCATGTGAGCGTCCGGCGCCTCTATCGGGCCGACCTGAAAGACCTGGCCGGGATCGCGGCCATGGAGGAGTCCTCCCCCCTCTCCGGAGCCCTGGCCCGGATCGTCGACCGGACGGCCCAGCTGGCGCTTCGGCTCCAGGCCCTGCCTCCGGGCCAGCGAACCGTCTACGGGGAGACCTTTCTCCATGCCGGCCTGGCCCGGACCCTGTTTCACATGGCCCGCCAGGAGAGGGCCCTTCCGGATCCCCTTCGGCGGGACGTGGCCCGACTTCGGGAAAGCTTCCGGAGTTTTTTCGAGCGCCGCTCCCGGGGAGGGCCCACCTCCGCAGTCCACTGGACCCCCGAGCGGCCCCTCCTCGACCACGTTCCTTCCCGGGGGACGGGAGAGTGGGATATCCTGCCCCTTCTCTCGGAACTCGAGATCCTCGCGCCTCCCGGATCGGTGATCCTGGATCCCTTCCACAACGTTCCCGGAGCCTCCCGATGAAGGAAATCGATTTTTTCGGGGTTTTCCTTTCCCCCTTTCTCCTCTGGGGAATTCTGGCTTTCGTGCTCCTTCAGCTCCTCCGGGGCCTCCTGGGACGAACAGGACTCTATGCCCACGTCTGGCATCGCCCCCTGTTTGACCTCTCCCTCTACCTGATCATTCTGGCCCTCCTCGTCTATGTCGCACGGAGACTCTCCCTATGAAGAATCCCTCCTTTCCCCGACTCATCCGGCCGACCGTCACCGGGATCCTGGCCCTCCTGGGCCTCCTGGCGGGATATGCCCTCTGGCACTACGACCGGATCACCCCCTGGACGCGGGATGGACGCGTCCGTGCCGACTGGGTCTCCGTCGCACCGGACGTCTCGGGCCTTGTCACCGAGGTGGATGTCCGTGACAACCAGCGGGTCTCCCGGGGGGAGATCCTCTTCCGGATCGATCCCCGGAGATTCTCCATCGCGCTGGCGTCCGCCAGGGCGGTCTGGATGGAACGCTATGCGGCGATGCGGGATGCGCGCCACGACGCCCTCCGTTACGCCCGGCTCCTCAAAACGGGAAACGCCACGGAGGAAAAGGCGGAGAACATGAAGGCCCGGGCCCTCGAAGCCGAGGCCCTTTACCGGAAGGCCCTGGCCGACATGACCCGGGCCCAGCTCGACCTCTCCCGCTCCGCCGTCCGGGCGCGGGTCAACGGATACGTCACCAACATGCACCTTCGACCCGGAGACTTCGTCAGCCGGGGGAAGGGAGTCGTCGCCCTCGTCGACAGCGACTCCTTCTACGTCGACGGATATTTCGAGGAGACGAAGATCCCCGCCATCCGGGTCGGAGACCGGATGGAAATCCGCCTGATGGGGGTGTCGCCGCCCCTGTTCGGCCATGTCGAGACCATTTCCCGAGGGATCTCCGATTTCGAGCGGAGCGACCGGCCGGGAACGGTCCCCCGGGTCAATCCCACCTTCAGCTGGGTCCGTCTGGCCCAGAGGGTTCCCGTGCGGATCCGGCTTGGGACCCTTCCTTCTGGAATTACGCTGGTCGCAGGCCAGACGGCAACCATCATCGACCGGACGCCTCACCGGGGCGATTGAAAAATGGGCTGTCCATGCATTAGGATATTCGGTAGACTTGAAAAGGCCACCTGAGGAAAGGACGCGATTTGTCGGGACATTCGAAGTGGGCGACCACCAAGCACAAGAAGGCTCTCATCGATTCCAAGAGAGGGAAGATATTTACCCGTCTCTCGAAGGAGATTTCGATCGCCGCCCGCATCGGCGGAGGCGACCCGGACGGCAATCCCCGCCTTCGCACCGCCATCACCAAGGCCCGCGAAGAAAACATGCCCATGGACAACATCAAGAAAGCGATCCAGAAGGGAACGGGCGAGATTCCCGGGGCGGTGTACGAGGAGCTCCAGTACGAAGGTCACGGACCGAAGGGGGTGGCCATTCTTCTGAAGGTCACCACAGACAACAAGAACCGGACCATTCCCGAGATCCGCTCCATCTTTTCCAAAAACGGGGGCGCCCTGGGCGAGAACGGGTGCGTCGCCTGGATGTTCGACCAGAAGGGACTGATCACCACCCCGGCCTCCGGGGTCTCCGAAGACCGCCTGATGGAGATCGTTTTAAACGCCGGGGCCGAAGACGTCCGTCAGGAGGACGGCTTCTTCGAGGTCGTGACCCAGCCCCAGGACTTCCAGGCGGTGCTTGATGCCATGCGCGCGGCGGGCCTTTCGACCCCCTTCGCGGAAGTCACCATGATCCCCCAGGTGACCGTCCCTCTGGAGGGCAAGGAGGCGCAGTCGATGGTCCGCCTCATGGAAGCGCTCGAGGACCACGACGACGTCCAGCACGTCTACGCCAACTTCGATATTCCCGTCGAGGTGCTCGAATCCCTCTCCGGGGGAGCCTGAGCCCTTCCATGACCTCCCCTGACAATCCGCGCGACATTTCGGAACTCCGGAAGGGCATCGACACCATCGACGGAGAGATCGTCTCCCTTCTCCGGGAGCGTGCGAAGCTCGCCCATCAGGTGGGAGTCTACAAGAAGGAGCGGGGGCTTCCGTTCCATGTGATCTCCCGGGAACAGGAGATCTTCGATCGTCTGGAACGGGTCGAGATCGCCCCTTTTCCCCGACCTGTCCTGAAGCACATCTTCCGGGAGATCCTCTCGGCCTGCCTCTCCCTGGAGGAACCGCTGGTCGTGGGCTACCTGGGCCCTCCCGCCTCCTACACCCACCAAGCCTCCCTCAAGTACTTCGGCTCTTCCTCGAAACATCTGTCGATGTCGACGGTCCGGGAGGTCTTCCGTTGCGTGGAGCGGCGGGAAGCCGCCTACGGGGTGGTCCCGATCGAAAATTCCACCGAGGGGATGGTCAACTACACCCTCGACACCCTCGTCGAGACCGATCTCAAGATCAACGGAGAGGTCATTCTTCCGATCCACCACTGCCTGCTCTCCCGGGCCCCCGGAATCGAGCAGATCAGGACCGTCTTCGCTCATCCCCAGTCCCTGGCCCAGTGCCGGGGATTCCTCTCCCATTATCTTCCCAATGTGCCGACGGTCGAGACCACGAGCAACACCCGGGCGGTGGAACTCTCGCTGCAGGACGAGCTCCAGTCTGCGGCGATCGCCGGCGAGATGGCGTCGGAGGTCTACAACGTCCCGGTCCTCCGACGCCACATCGAGGATCACCAGGACAACCAGACGCGATTCCTCGTCATCGGGGAGGGAACTCCCGATCCGACCGCCCACGACCAGACCTCACTCATGGTGTCGATCATCGACCGGGTCGGAGCCCTTTCCGGGATTCTCGAGCTTGTCGCCGCACACAACGTGAACCTGACGCGCCTCGAGAGCCGTCCGTCCAAGAAGAAGGCCTGGGACTACATCTTTTTCATGGACCTCGAGGGGCACCAGAAGGACAACCACATCCAGGCCCTTCTGGAAAAATTACAAGACATTTGTCCTTATGTTAAAATCCTCGGATCGTACCCTGTCTCCGAGGAAAAGAGAAAGTCGGGATATGGACAGCCCGCCGGCGCATCAGGTGACCGGCGCTGAAGTCCCCAAAGGCCAAATCTGAAGGAGAAACCATGATCATCGTCATGAAACCCGAAGCCACGCCGCAGGATCTCGAGCGCGTATCGGACGCCATCAAGGCAAAGGGGCTGGGGGTCAATGTGTCGCGCGGCAAGGAGCGAACCGTTCTCGGGGCCATCGGTGACGAGCGCGTCCTTCTGGAGGTTCCCCTCGGGGCCTTCCCCGGCGTCGAGTCGGTCCACAAGATCCTCCAGCCCTTCAAGCTCGTGAGCCGCGAGTTCCGCAAGCAGGACACCCTCATCACCTTCCCGAACGGGGTGACCATCGGCGGGCCGGAGATCCAGGTGATGGCCGGTCCCTGCGCGGTGGAGTCCGAGGAGCAGCTCCTCTACGTCGCCGAGCGGGTCAAGAAGGCGGGGGCGAAGATCCTTCGCGGGGGCGCCTTCAAGCCGAGGACCAGCCCCTACACCTTCCAGGGACTGGGTGAGGAGGGTCTCGAGCATCTGGCCAAGGCGCGCGAAAAGACGGGCCTCCTCGTCATCACCGAGCTCATGGACCCCCGGGACCTCCCGGCGATGATGAAATACACCGACATCATCCAGATCGGGGCGCGAAACATGCAGAACTTCCGCCTTCTCTTCGATGTGGGGGAGGTGAGCAAGCCGGTGCTCCTGAAGCGGGGTCTCTCGGCCACGATCAAGGAGTTCCTGATGGCCGCCGAGTACATCGCCTCGCGGGGCAACCAGGAGATCATCCTCTGCGAGCGGGGAATCCGGACCTTCGAGACCATGACCCGAAACACCCTGGACCTGAACGCCGTCCCGGTCCTCAAGAGCCTGACCCATCTGCCCGTCCTGGTCGATCCGAGCCACGGAACCGGACGCTGGGATCTCGTGATCCCCATGGCCCGGGCGGGGGTGGCTGCAGGCTGCGATGCCCTCATGGTGGAGGTCCACAACAATCCCGAGCAGGCCTTTTCGGACGGAGAGGAATCCCTCATCCCCGACAAGTTCGACCAGCTGATGGCCGAGGTCCGCAAGGTCGCATCCGCCGTCGGACGGTCCGTCGCCTGATGCCTTCGGGGGGCTTTCCCTTCCGGAAGGTCGCCATCCTCGGGACGGGTCTGATGGGCGGCTCTCTCGCTGGGGCCCTCAAGGCCCTTCCTCACCCGCCTGAAACCGTCGGAACGACCCGTGATCCCGAAGACCGGAGACTGGCCCTCGAGCGTGGCTGGATCGACCGTTTTGCGGAAACCAATACCGCGGCCGTTTCCGGGGCCGACCTCGTGGTCCTTGCCGTTCCTCCCGGAACCGTTCCGCAAATTTGGCAGGAAATCGCCCGCGCTCTCGATCCCGTGGCGGTGGTGACCGACCTCTCCTCGGTCAAGGCCTCCCTTTTCCAGGCCTACCGGGCCTCCTACCGCGACCTATTTCCCCTCTACACGAGTTCCCATCCGATGGCCGGCAGCGAACGGACCGGAATCGGCGAGGCGCGTCCGACCCTTTTTGCCGGACGGACCGTCTTCCTGACCCCCTTTTCTCCGGAGACCACCTCGATCCGGAAGGTCGCACTCCTCTGGGAGGCCCTGGGAGCCAGGACCGTCCCGGTCTCGCCCGACGACCACGACGGCATCGTCGCCCACATCAGCCATCTTCCCCATGTCCTCTCCTACTGTCTCCTCCATCTCGCCGAATCGGTCCGTCGCGAGAACCGGTATCCGGGTTTCGACTGGAAGACCCAGAAGGGGGGAAGCTT
Organism: Nitrospirota bacterium; assembly: GCA_021820445.1. Lineage (GTDB taxonomy): Bacteria > Nitrospirota > Leptospirillia > Leptospirillales > Leptospirillaceae > UBA4572. Next base: position 7,355 of record JAKADN010000025.1, read on the forward strand.
CTCCGACATCCTGAGGATCGCCCGAAGCTCCCCGGCGCTGTGGACCGACATCTTTCTGCAGAACAGATCGGCCCTCCTCGAGGCGATCGACCGCTTCGACCGGGAGATGGCGACCCTCCGGGACCTTCTCCAGAAGGAGGAGGCAGGAGCGCTTCTTCGACTCCTCTCCGAATGGACCGCCCCGCTGTCCGGGACCGGGTCCCCATGATCCTCGAAGAATCCCGGGGAGGGGATCTTCACGGGACCTACCGCGTGGTCCGGGCCGGATCGGTCTCCGGAGAGATCCGCCCGCCGGGAGACAAGTCCATCTCCCACCGGGCCGTCATCTTCGGGGGAATCGCCGCGGGCCGGACCGAAATCACCGGCTTCCTCGACTCCGCCGACTGCGAAGGGACGCTTCGGGCCTTTCTTTCCATGGGGGTCACGGCCAACCGCCTCTCCCCCCACCACCTGATCCTCGAGAGCCCCGGCCTTGCGAATCTTTCGGAGCCGCCGGACCTCCTGGACTTCGGCAATTCCGGAACCGCCGTCCGCCTCATGACGGGGCTCCTCTCCGGGGTGCCGGGATTCCGGGTCCTGACCGGAGACGCCAGCCTCCGTTCCCGACCGATGCGCCGCGTCACCGAGCCCCTGGGGCAGATGGGGGCCGTCATCGACGGCCGCAAGGACGGAAGCCTGCTTCCCCTGGCCGTCAGGGGGGCCTCCCTCCGGCCGATCACCTACGACAACCGGCACCGTTCGGCCCAGGTCAAATCCGCCATCCTTCTCGCGGGACTCTCCGCGAGCGGTCCCACGACCGTGGTCGAGGAGGTTCAGACCCGGGACCACACGGAACGACTCCTTCCGCGCTTCGGAGGTCGCGTCGAGGTCCGGCAGGGCCGCGTCACGGTGTGGCCCGGACCGCTCTTCGGCGCTCGGATCGCCGTTCCGGCCGACATCTCCTCGGCCGCCTTCTTCATCGCCCTGGCCCTTCTCGCCCCGGGATCCCGCCTGACCCTGTCGGGCGTGGGCCTCAACCCGACCCGGACCGCCTTTCTGGACATTCTCGGCCTCATGGGCGCCGCGATCGACATCCGGCCCGATCCTGCGGGGGAGGGGGGCGAGCCCTTCGGAACCCTCGCCCTTTCCTTCGGGGAGCTGACGGCCTGTTCCGTCCCCCTCTCGATGATTCCTTCGGCCATCGACGAGATCCCCATTCTGGCCGTCCTGGCGGCCTTCGCCCGGGGGCGGACCGAAATTCGGGGGGCGGGAGAGCTCCGGGTCAAGGAGTCCGACCGGATCTCGGCCATGGTCTCCGCCCTCCGCACCGTCGGCGTCGAGGTCGAGGAGTTTCCGGATGGGCTGGCCATCATGGGAGAAGGCCCGGACCGGACTCTCCGGGGAGGTCGGATCGACAGCCATCACGACCACCGGATCGCGATGGCCATGGCGGTTCTGGCGACACGGCTCCCGCCGGGCGAGTCCCTCCTGATCACGGGAACGGACTTCGTGGAGACCTCGTTTCCCGGCTTCCCCGGCCTTTTCAACGCGGTGGCCCATCCGTGAGCCTCTTCGTGAGCCCATTCGTGAAAAAGGCCCATCCGTGAGCGGGGTCAGGATCGAGGCCGTCGCGATCGACGGTCCGGCCAGCTCCGGGAAGTCGACGCTGGCCCGGGAGGTGGCCCGCCGGCTGGGCTTCATCTTTCTCGACACCGGATCGCTCTACCGCGCCGCAGCCCTGGCACTCCTTTCGGCCGGGGCCGTCCGCATGGCCGAAGACGATCCGGAGGTCGTGCGGATCCTCTCCTCCCTCGACATCTCCGTTCGCCCCGATCCTTCGGGAGCCCGGGTCCTGATCGGAGGTCTGGACGTGACCGACCATCTCCGGAGCGAGGAGGTCGGAAGCCTGGCCTCCCGCATCTCCGCCTGGCCCATCGTCCGGAAAACCCTCTTCGACCTTCAGCGGAAACTGGCCCTGGAAGGCCGGATCGTCATGGACGGCCGGGACATCGGAACGGTGATCCTTCCGGAGGCCCGTCTCAAGATCTTTCTTGTGGCCGATCCCGAGATCCGGGCCCTGAGGCGCCAGAAGGATCTCGAGGCCCGGGGGGACCGCCGCTCGCTGGAAACCATTCTGGCCGACATCCTCGACCGGGACCGACGGGACCGGGAACGGCTCCTTTCGCCTCTCGTTCCGGCTCCGGACGCCCTGCACCTCGATACCTCCCGGCTCACGATCGACGAAGCGGTGACATGGATCGTCGACCACTACCGGTAATTCCTCCTCCCGGGACAATCTGGCCGACCTCCTTTTACCGGGTTTTCCGGATCCTGGCCGGAGTCGTCTTCCACACCTACCTTCCCGTGACCCTCTCGGGCCTCGAGCACCTTCCCTCCTCCGGAGGGGTGATCGTGGCGTCCAACCACCTCTCCCTTCTCGACGTTCCCCTTCTGGGATACGCCATTCCCCGGGAGTCGCGCTTTCCCGCCAAGCCCGAACTCTTCGCGAATCCCCTTCTGGCCCGATTTCTCCTCTCTCTCGGGGGATTCCCCATCGCCAGGGGAGAAGGGGACCGGAAGGCCCTGTCCTTTTCCGAGGAGGTCCTCCGTCAGGGCGGAGTGCTGGGTCTTTTTCCCGAAGGGACCCGTTCCCGGAATGGGGAGCTTCGGCCCTTTCATCGGGGCGTGGCCCTTCTGGCCATGGGCGCAGGGGTTCCGATCGTCCCGGCCGCGATCAAGGGAACCGACAAAAGCCTTCCACCGGGGGCCGGATTTCCACGCTTCGCCCGCCTGACCGTGACCTTCGGCCCTCCCGAATGGCCCGGTCCCACTCCTTCCGACCCCGCCGAAAAAAAGGCCGAAAGTCTGAGGCTCGTCGCGCGCGTCCACGATCGGGTCCGATCCCTCCTGGCCGACACACACCCATTCGAGGCCCACGCAGGATAGCCCGAACCGTTCCGGAACGTGAGAAGGACCTCCTGGATTGGCGCGGATTGGCGCGCTGACTTCCCGGATGCCGCTATCCTCCGGGGAGCCTTCGAGGGGGGCATTCCCGAGGACGATCAGGACCTGGGCTTTCACCAGCCCAGAAAGCGGACGAGCGGTACCTGCGACAAAATCCTTGCGTACCGCTCTATGCGGAGCTTCCAGGAGATCGGTTTTTTGGAGACTTCTGGACCGGATGACAGGAAAGGGCCTCTCTCTCTGACGGAGCCCCCTCTGTTTCAGGCGTCACTGACTCCTCGCGTCGTCTTATTCTTTCAAATCCTCCGGGGCTCTCCATTCCCTGATCTCCATTCTCCGGGTACAATAGTCCGGAGAGGGAGCGTGGGAAATCCTTCCACGGGAGCGCCGTTCGGGACTGTCGGCCGGAAGGTCGGCCGGAAGAGGGGGAGGAGGGACGATTGGAGGGAGCCAGCCCTGATGACGGGCGGACCGGATGGGAGGGAAAGGCCCTTCTGTCCCTGATCGAAAGCCTGGCCGACCGGAACCCCGCCCGCCCGATTACGGAAAAGGCGCTCGCAGCCCTTCGGGACTCCCTGGGTGCCGAAGCCCTGCTGCTCCTTGTCTTTGAAAAAGATCTTCCCCTACGCGCCGCCTTCGGACCCGACCTTCTTGTCTCAACCCTTCTGACCGCCCCCCTTCCCGCGGACCCCTCCCGCGTCGCCGGGGCTCTCGCCACCCTCCTCGGACAATCGTCAACGAAAGGTCTGACCCTTCGGGTTTTTCCCGGACAAACCGACTCCTCCGAGGAGAGGCGCGTTCTCCTGTTCCTGTTCTTTCCCCGAGACGAAATCCTCTCTCCCCCAGGACTGCCCGTTCCCCCCATGCTCGTTTCACGACTCGGGGACCTTCTCCTGCATTGCCGGGAGGAGGCCTCTCCCCTGAGGACGCTCCTCGAGATCGGCCGTCGGCTCCGGGAGGCCGGAAATGAAAACGAGAAGGAGGTCCTCTCTTTCGTGGCGGGTGTTCTTGCCGACACCTTTTCCCTGGCGCTCGTCTGGATCGGTCGCCGGAGGCAGGGAGAAGGCCGGATCGAAATCCTGGCACGGGCGGGGCCGAAGTCCCCCGCCACAGAAACGATCCATTTTCTCGAAACCTCGGGGGACGGCTTTCCCCGAACCCTTGTGGGGCGGGCCCTGGAAAGCGGCCAGGTGGCGGTCATCGACGATCTGGATGCGGAGGAAGGGCTCACCGTCTGGGGGGAAAGAGGAGAGATTCTGGGGCTCGGGAGCGGCCTCGCGGACTCGGCCCGCATGGCCGACGGAAGCCAGGTCGTGATCGTCCTCTATCGGGAAAGAAAAGGGGCTTTTTCCGGGGAATTTCTCTCCATGGTCTCGGGGCTGGCGGGGGACGTCGCCTCCTTTTTCGACCAGCGGCGGGTCGAAGGTGAGCGGCGGAGCCTGGCCTCCTACCAGGAGGCGGTCCGGCGGGCGCAGCAGTCCTTTATCGAAGCCGGCGACCGGGGCCAGATGTACCGTTCACTGGTCGAGACGATTGTCCGGTATGCCGGAGCCATCGGAAGCTACGTCTCCGTCCGGGGAGCCGGTGGCACTCTCAAAACGGAGGCGGTCGAGACGCTCGATCCCGAGATGAGCGAGGCGGCCCGGAACCTGTATTTTACGAAGGAAGAGATGGAGGCCTTCGGCCCCTCCCTCTTTTCCCTTGCCTTCCGGGAGCGTCGTCCCCAGGGACCCGTGAGTGCCCGGGAGTGGCCGTTTCTTCAGGAAATGCAGCGGAGATATCCCGCTCTTGGGCGGATAGAGTCCGCGATGGCCTTCCCAGTCCTCCCCGAAAAAGACCGGGAACCGGCGGCGGTCTTCGTGGTCTGGAGCGGGGAGAGGGGGCATTTCACGGAGAGCCTCAAGGAGCTTCTGGCCACCCTGGCGGAAAGCCTCGGCCGTGCCATCCGGAGGCTCGACCTGGACGAAAGGATCAGCCGCCTCTCCCTGGTGACCCGAGAGACGGACGATGCCGTCTGCGTCCTCGGGGGCGATGGCCGGATCGAGTGGACCAATGCCGCCTTCACCCGTCTGGCCGACGTTCCGTCGGAGAGCCTCCCGGGATCCGATCCAGTCCACCTGTTTGCCAGCCAGGGGGCTCCGGAGGAGGCGATCGAGCGGATCCGTTCCGCCATCCGGATCGCGCGGCCCTTTGCGGAGACTCTGGCGCTCTCCCCTTCCGGCACTTCCTCCAGCTGGCTCCTTTTGAGGGGATTTCCCCTCACGGAGCCGGGCGGTGCCTTCCGGGGATACGGGCTCGTCGCCTCCGACATCACGAAAATCCGTGAGGCCTCGATCCAGAAGGAAATCGCCGGGCTCTTCCAGGAGGCGCTCTCAGGGACGATGCAGGCGCTTCGGGAGGACTCGCCCTCCCTGGAGAGCTTCCTGGGATCCCTGGCCGACAGGCTCTTCGCCGTGCTTCGTCCGGAAGTCCTTCTTCTCGCGCGGATTCCCGGGGGACAGTCGACCCCGGAGCCCCTTCTGACGAGAGGGAAGGGGGAGGAGTGGTTTTCGGGAATGGACGGCGCCCCGGATCTCTCCGTTCTTTTCGGAGGATCTTCCGCCTTCGAGCTGATGGAACGGGAAGGGGGCCGGGTCCTTCGCCTCTCCGAAGAAAAGCTTCCCGAAATTCTGGACGCGCGCGCGAAGTCCCTGGGAATCGCAGGCGCCCTGGTCGCCTCCTCCCTCGGAAAGAAAGGAGACCGGGTCTTTCTCGTCGCCTGGTTTTCCTCGGCCCGTTTTCTCGGAGACCAATGGATCGCTCCCTTCCAGCGGATCGCCATGGAGATCGCCCAGGGACTCGACCGGAGGCAGCTTGAGGAAAAGGTCCGGCGTGTCACCCTATTCCAGGAAGCCGTCCGGGCCTCCCAGCAGGATTTTCTCTCCGCCCGGACCCGTTCCGATCTCTTCCAGACATTCGTCCAGAGGATTGCCGGCGTGACGGACGCTCTGGCCGCCTATGTCCTGGAGAGAGGTGATGGAACGAAGGAGCTGGTCATGTCGGCCCACGCCACCCGGGAGGTGGGGCTGATCGACGCGATGAAGGAGCTCCGATTTCCCCTGGAAGAAGGGAGGGAGAGCCTGACCATCGCCGCCCGGGCCTGGATCGAACGAAAAGGGAGGCTCGAACGCCTTTCCGAAGGGCTTCAGGCCCTGCAGTTCTACAAGACCTCCCATCCGGGACTCTCATTGGTCCGGGAAATCCTTGCGGTCCCGGTCCTGATCCCGGGAGCCCCTGAACCTGCGGCGGTCATCGCCCTCTGGAGCGCCCGGGAAGGGACTTTTTCGGAAGACCATCTCCGTCTGGCCGAGCAGCTGGCCCAGAGCTTGGCCATCGCTCTCGAACGCCTGGACCGGGAAGCCGATTTAGAACGCCTCTCCCTCGTGGCCCAGAAGACGACCGACGGGATTCTTCTGACCGACCCTTCGGGCCTGATCCTCTGGGTCAACCGGGCCTTCGAGGAGAAATACGGCTACAAGCTGGCGGAAATTCGCGGCCGGTTCCCGGCCGATTTTCGTCTGGGGGGCTCGACCGATCCCGAGACCTTGGCGCGGATCCGTTCCCACGTCGCCCTCCATCGTTCCTTCGAGGAGACCATGGTGCACTATTCGCGATCCGGCGAGCCCTTCTGGGTCCGGGTGAACGCGACCGCCCTCTTTTCTCAGGACGGCACGCCTGCGGGATACGTCTCGGTCGAAACCGATGTGACCGCCCTCAAGGAATCGGAGGAACGGGCCCGGATCGCCTCCCTGTTCTACCGGGCTCTTTCAGAATCGGTCCAGATTCTCAGGGAGAAGGACGACTTCCCGGAGGAGGAGGTCCTGAAGGAACTCCTGGAGAGGCTCCGCGAGACCCTGAGTGCCCGCTTCGTCCTGCTCGGACGTCTGTCCGGGGGATCCTCCCGGATTTCCCGTCCCCTGGCCTCCCTCTCGCCCGATCTCCAGGGAAAAGGAGCCTCGGCCGACACTCTGGCCGAGACCCTGACTCCGGTGGAGGGTTCGGGGATGGCCGCGATGGCCCTCCGAACCGGACGTCCCCAGATCCTTCTGAACGAAGAGCCGGACTTTCCCGGCGGGAATATGGACGGATCCGCCCGGAAGTACGGAAGCCTTTCCGTCTCGGGGAGCCGGCTCACAGGAGAGAAGATCCTCCTCCACGCCCAGTTCGAGGACGACACCTTCCTGGGCCAGAATTCGGCGGTTCTCTTCCAGCGGATCGTCGTCGAGGCGGTGGCCTATCTCGACCGCAAGGAGCGGAACCGGCGCGAACGTCGCCGGGCCCATGCCCAGGTCGTGGGCCAGCGGATCCTTTCGGAGCTGTTTCTGGCGAAGACGGAGGAGGAGGTCTACAGGATTCTTGCCGGTACGATCTCCTCCGAGCCGGGAGTCCTTTTTGTCGACCTTCTGGTTCCGGGCCCCCGGTCCCTCGAACGAAAGATCATTTCGGGAGAGCTCTCCCAGGCGATTCTCGCTCTTCCCCCGCCTCCGCTCCACCCGCCGGAGGAAGGGGCGATCCCCCTTCCGACCCGGGTCTTTCACTCCGGAAAACCGGCTGTGTCGATCCATCCCTCGGAAGATCCGACCATGATCGAGTCTTACCATACACAGCCCCTGGCGCAGCTGGGAATCGTCACCGGCTGGCCGATCCGTCGTCCGGAAGGCGAGGTGCTCGCCGTTCTGGCCATGGGAGCCCGGGATCCGGAGCCCTTTTCCGACAGCGTGGTCCTTGATCTGATGGAAGAGCTCTCCCTCCGGGCGGCCTTTGCCATAGACCGGATCCGTCTCCTCGCCAAGCTCGAGGATCTTTCGGTCCACGATCCCCTGACCGGACTTCTGAACCGGCGGGGCATGGGGCTCGCCATGCGGTCGTTTCTGGCCTCTGTCGAACGTCGAAAGACCCTGGGTCTCGTGGGAATCCTCGACCTCGACGACTTCAAGCCGGTCAACGACACCTATGGCCATGCCGCCGGTGACCGTCTTCTGGTCGAGATTTCCGCGAGGCTCAGGGAGACGCTCCGGGAGAGCGATCTGGTGGGGCGTCTCGGGGGAGACGAGTTCGTGGTGGCGGCCGAAATCCCGGACAGGGCCCATCTGCCCATTCTGATGGAGCGCCTCTCCCGGTCCGTCGAAGCTCCCTACATTCTTCCCGAGGGCTCGGGGGTCTCCCTTTCGGTCGGAGTCTCTCTGGGGGCGGTCCTGTATCCGGTCACCAAGGGCGACCCGGACCTTCTCCTCCGCCATGCCGACCTGGCCCTCTACGAAATCAAGCGCCTCAAGGGCCATCGGACCCTCTGGTGGAAGCTTTGGGAGAAAGACTGATAGAATTCGACAAGGATCGGCAGGGAAAGGCTCAGGCAATCCCTAGGGGAAAGGGAGATTCATGGAGTGGATCGAAAGCAGGCTCGACGACGCGTTCTTTGAGTCCATGCTCTCCCCCCTCGTGCGCCAGGTCCTGGAAAAGCTCCTTTTCGACGGAGCTCCTGTCGGGACGCCACAGGGTGCGCCGGACAGAGTCCAGGAAGGATTTTTCGTCTTCCACCGGGAGCTGGGCCTTGTTCTTCAGAATGCCGCCTCGCGCCCCGTCTTTCCGAAGATTCTTCAGGGTGCCGGATGGATGGAACTGGCGGCTCTTCTCGAACGCGCATTGGTTCCCGCCTCGCGCCAGGAGTTCCACGAAAGGGCCTTCGGCGATGCTCCGGCCTTCAGGGGATCCTGGAGTCTCCTGCCCGACAGGATTTCGCGCTCTTCCAGCCTCTTTCTCTGGGCCGGACGCTTCGACTGGGGTCTGGCGGTCTTCGTGAAGACCGATCCGGAAGCCCTTTCCGGACAAGCCATTGCAAGATTCGAGGAAAAGGCTGAAGGGATCGAGCCCCGCCTGCGTGCCCTTCTCGACCGCTGGATGCTCGATGCGACCCTCGAGGTCTTCTGGTGCCGGATTCTCGGGAACATTCCGGATCCCTTCGTTCCCCTCGAAGGATCCGCCTCTCCCGAATGGCGCCGGTCGATGCCGATCCCGAACCTGTCCAGGACAGAAGGGGTGGGGGAGGCGATTCTCGTGGGGGATTACTGGAAGGTTCCCGGAGAAGGATGGAGCCGAAGGCTGCTGAAGCCTGAATCCCGGAAGAAGGCGGCAGGATCCATCCCGGCAAGGACGGGGGCCGGGGAGGGCGGAACCTCGCTCGAGGTCCCGGTCGACCTCTGGGGGATATTCGACCTCGGAACGGTCCGCTTCCCTGCGGAAATCGTCCGAAACTTCGATGTCCCGGACTTTCTTCGGAAGCTTCGACGCGCGCGGGCGCTCTCCCTCCGCTCCCTCTTCAGACACCTCCTCTATCCCGGGCCCCTCTCCTTCCTCTCCTCCTGGCTCCCCGAGGAGGAATGTTTCGATTTGAAGGTGCTGGGGGAGCTTCCCTCCCTGGGCCCCCCTTCCATGATGGAGGACACCCTCGCGACCCTTCTCCTTCCCTCCCAGGGTTACCGGAAGAAAGTGGAGGAGATGCTTCGACCGGCCGATCTTCTTTTTCAGGACCCCAAAAAGCCCGGGAGAATCCACCTCTACCTCCGGGGGTGCCCTCCGGATCGGGCGAAGACCAGCGTCTTCCCCCGTCTTCTCAAGATCGATGGGATGACGGACAAGAGCCTTCTCGGCGCGGGGTCGCTTCGGGAATTCCTGGCGTCCCAGGGAGTCCCGATCCCGAACCGGAAGGGGACGTCCCCATGAGAGCCCCCCTTCCGCCATCCGGGGGGCGGATCTCCCCCTTTCCATATCCCCTTCTCATGGAAGAGCTTTTGAGGGTCGAAGGGATCATCCGCAGGGAGGCCGGGCTCGACCTGACCTTTTCCGACGGACGGGCCGGATCCCTCCGCTTTGACCTGCGGGGCCTCCGGGCCGGACTCTTCTCGATCCGCATTCACCCCGGGGGCCGGTCCGCTGAAACCGCCCTTCGCTTCAACGGAGCCCTCATCGAACGGGTGGGCGAAGGAGTCTTTCTTCCGACGATCGCCCACGAATATGCGCACGCGGTGGTGTTCCAGATGAAGCGGAAGGCCGGAAGAAACAAGAATCGGGACGATTTTCGACCCCACGGGGAGATCTGGCGCTCCCTGATGGTCCTCTTCGGCCATCCCCCCGAACGGTGCCACGACTATCCGGTCACGCCCGCCCGGAGGGGAAAAATCTTCGGATACCGCTGCACGGACTGTTTTCTGGAGTTTCGTCTGGGGACGGTGCGCCACGAGCGTCTCCTCCGAAATCCCGGATATCTCGTCTGCGGAAAATGCCGCGGAGGACTCGAACGTCTTCACGAGAGTCCGGCCGGCCCGGCGGAGCCTGGGGGCCGCTAGGAGTCCTTCAGGGCCTTTCACCGCCGGCGGCCCTGGCGGACATCCTTCCGTGGAAGAGGAGGGTGGCCAGACAGGCGGAAAGAAAGCGGGACCGCGGGGGATCGCTGCGGGATGTCAGGATCACCGGAACCCGGGCGCCGAGGATCACTCCGGCCAGGGTGCCCCCCGCCAGGTATTCCAGATCCTTGGCCAGGATGTTTCCGGAGACGAGGTCGGGGACGAGAAGGATGTCGGCCTCTCCGGAGACGGGGCTCTCGATCTCCTTGGTCCGGGCGGCCTCCCGGGAGATCGCGTTGTCGAAGGCCAGGGGGCCGTCGACGACCGCTCCCGAGATCTGTCCCCTGTCCGCCATTTTGGAGAGACAGGCGGCATCGATGGTGGAGGCGATGAGGGGATTGACCATCTCGACCGCCGAAAGGACCGCGGCCTTCGGTCTGGGATTCCCCAGGGTATGGGCCATGTCGATGGCATTCTGGAGGATTTCGGCCTTGGCCATGAGGTCCGGGGCAATGTTCATCGCGGCGTCCGTGATGGCAAGGAGACGGCCGTAGGTCGGAATCTCCGCCAGAAAAACATGGGAGAGACGCTTTTTCTCGCGGAGCCCCTCCAGGACGGGATGGAGAAAGGTGTCGCTGTGAAGGTGGCCCTTCATCAGACCCTGAGCCCGCCCTTCCGCCACCAGGCGAACCCCCTCCCGGGCCGACTCCTCCGTCGTTGAGGCCGGTATAATGGGAATGCTGTCCGGAATTCCGACCTCCCTGGCGATCTGCCGGATCCTGTCGGGGTCGCCGATGAGGAGCGGATCCGCAATCTTTTCCTGGAGGACAAGGGCCACGCTTTCGAGCACGGTCCTTTCCCCCGCATCCACGATGGCCAGGGAGAGGGGAGCGAGGGCTCGGGCCCGGGCGACAAGGGTATCGAAAAGAGGGGTGCTCACGGGATCCTCCGATCCAGTCCAGTTGGGGGGGTGGCGGTGACCGGGCCGCTCATCGCGACTCCTTGGGGAGGAAGTATGCCACATTCGATGGGATGGAAGAAGGGACGGGAATCGGGGAAGAGCGGGGGGAGACCCTGGATGGAAGGCGGAAGGAGCAGGCCTTCGCTCATGCTCCCATTCTCGGGGGTTCTGGTGGCCTTTTTTCTCTTGCTGTTGAGGCTGGCCCCGGCCGAAGCCGAACCCCGGATCTCTTTTGCCGATATCGCGGCGGGCTCCCTGGCCCCGGTCCGGGAGGCCCTGGAGCAGGGAGCCAATCCGGATCAGGCCGACCGGGACGGCGAGAGCCTCCTGGAGATCGCGGCTGCGAAGGGAAGGATTCGGATGGTCCGTCTTCTTCTTCACTATGGGGCCAATCCGGACCTTCCGGACATCTCGGGCAAGACTCCCTTGTACCGGTCCGCCCAGAACGGCTATGCGGAGATCGTCCGCCTCCTCGTCGCCCACGGAGCCGATCCGAACCGGACCGACGGGGAGGGGACGGCGATGGACTGGGCCATCGCCAACAGGCACCGCGCCATCGTCGCCATCCTCGAGAACTGGACCCGGATCAGACGCCACTACCTTCTTCGGCGGCTTCCCCGGTATCTCAATCTCGTCCCTGCTTCCCAGCGCGTCCGTCTGGTCAGGGGCTCCCTCCTCAAGGGACACCGCCTCCCCTACGCCCTTCCGCACGGGATCCTCACGGCTCCCTGGAAGAGCCGATCCTCCTTTGTCGAGGAGGCGATACGGGCCGATGCCGCCGCCAGGACGGGCCGCTTTGGAAATGGGGGAGAGGAGCCGCTCTGGAGAAGGAGGGCCATCGAAGAAATTGGACAGAACCTGAAGGGGTACCGTCCCCACCTCTGAGGGATTTGTCGAGGAGAATCCGGGGGGCGGCGCGCTCTTCGAGATCTTCTTGTCACCGCTCCCCCTCTTGATGTAAAGTTGAGCAGTTTGGATGGTGTCCTGTCCGTTCCCCCCCGAAAGGAGGGAATGACCCTGGACCGCGCGAAAAACGCCCGACGGTCCATCCTGATCGAGTTCGGCCTGATAGAACCCGGCCTGATTGAAACGGCCAGAGATTGGCCCGCCTCCGACCCGGTCCGCTCCGAGACACGAGACCTCCTGGTCACGACCGGCCGTGACGTGCTGGATGGTTCCGTGAGCGCCACCTTCCCCAGACCCTATCCTTTGGGGACCACCCTGATGCAAGGAGATTTTTCTCGATGAAGAAACAATACCTCTTGGCTCCCGGCCCCACTCCCGTTCCACCGGAGGTTCTTCTGGCCATGTCCGCTCCCATGATTCACCATCGTTCTCCCGACTTCATTCCGGTGATCCAGAAAGTTCGCGCCGGTCTCAAGTGGCTCTTCCAGACAACCCAGGAGGTCATCACCGTCGCCGGAAGCGGAACGGCGGGCATGGAGGCGTCGATGACGAACTTCCTGAGCCCCGGCGACAAGGTCATTGCCGTCAACGGCGGAAAGTTCGGGGAGCGGTGGCTCAAGATCGCCAAGGCTTACGGCGTGACCCCCATCGAGGTGACGGTTCCCTGGGGCGATTCTGTGGATCTCTCCCAGGTGGAAAGGATCCTCGCAGAAGATCCCTCCATCAAGGCGATCTACGTTCAGGCCAGCGAAACCTCCACGGGAGTGTGGCACGACATCCAGGGTCTGGCCCGCCTGACGGCCGGCCGGGAGCAGACGATCCTGGTCGTGGATGCGATCACCGCCCTGGGCGTGGTGAACATTCCGATGGACCAGTGGGGGATCGACGTCCTGATCACCGGATCCCAGAAGGCCCTCATGCTTCCGCCCGGACTCGCCTGCATCGCGGTCTCCGAAAAGGCATGGCGCCTGAACCAGACCGCCAAATGCCCCCGCTTCTACCTCGATCTCAAGCGCGAGAAGGACAACATCCTCAAGGACTCCAACGCCTGGACCCCGGCCGTCTCCCTCTGGATCGGCCTGGCGAAGTCCCTCGAGATGATGCAGGCCGAGGGTCTCGAGAAGCTCTTTGCCCGCCACCGCCTTCTCGCCCGTGCCACCCGGGAAGGAGTCCGGGGATTCGGGCTTTCGATCTTCGCCCGTCAGACCCCTTCGGACGCCCTGACCGCCATTGTCGCCCCGGAGGGCTTCGATGGAGAGGCGATCTACAAGAATCTCCGCAGCCAGTACGGGATCACGGGGGCCGGAGGCCAGGACCAGCTCAAGGGGAAGGTCTTCAGGGTCTCCCACATGGGCTATGCCGACACCTTCGACATCATCACTGCGATCAGCGGGATCGAAATGGTCCTGGCCCGCATGGGATACAAGGGGGCTCCCCTCGGTTCCGGCGTCGCCAAGGCCCAGGAAGTTCTGATCCAGGGTTAAGGTGTCAAAGCTCCGGGGAGGGGGGCCTTCCCGGAGCTCCGATAGAATTTCATACCATTTCAAGGGGAGGATGTGTTGAGTACAGGGCCGGTCCGTATTCTCGTGAGCGATCCGATTTCGGAGGAAGGTCTGGATATATTCAGAAATGCGGGGTTCGAGGTGACCGTCAAGGCCAAGCTCCCGCCCGAGGAGTTGAAAAAGGAGCTCGCCTCCTATGACGGACTCGTCATTCGCAGCGGGACCAAGGTGACCGCGGAGGTTCTCGAGGGAACCACCCGCCTCAAGGTGATCGGACGGGCCGGAGCGGGTCTCGACAACGTGGATCTGGCCGCCGCCACCAACCGGGGTATCGTCGTCATGAACACCCCGGGCGGGAACACGATCACGACGGCGGAGCACACCGTCTCGATGATGATGTCGATGGTCCGGAAGATTCCCCAGGCGAACGCCTCCAACCGCGCGGGGAAGTGGGAGAAGTCCAAGTTCATGGGGATGGAGCTCTCCCACAAGACCCTCGGCATCCTCGGCATGGGCAAGATCGGCTCCCATGTGGCCCACGTCGCCCAGGGTCTCCTGATGAACGTGATCGCCTACGACCCTTTCCTGACTCCCGAAACCGCCGAAAAACACGGCGTGACCCCCGTGACCCTCGAGGAACTCTTCACGAAGTCCGACGTCATCACCGTCCACACGCCCCTCACGCCGGAGACCACGAACCTCATCTCCCGTGCGACCATCGCCCGGATGAAGAAAGGGGTCTATCTGGTGAACTGCGCCCGGGGAGGGGTCATCAACGAGACCGATCTGGCCGAAGCCCTGGCCAGCGGGCACGTGGCGGGTGCCGCATTCGACGTCTTCGTCCAGGAACCCCCTCCCGCCGACCACCCGCTCCTGAAGCTCGACAATTTCATCTCCACTCCCCATATCGGGGCCGCGACGAAGGAGGCCCAGGAGAACGTGGCGCTGGCCGTCGCCGACCAGATGGTCGACTACCTTGCGAAGGGCGTGATCCGCTTCGCCGCGAACCTTCCTTCCATTCCTCCGGAGGATGCGGCCCGGGTGGCGCCCTACCAGCAACTGGCCGAGGTCATGGGGGGCATCCTCTCCCAGGTCGCGTCCGAACCCATTTCGAAGATCTCGGTCGAGTTCAGCGGGGAGGCTGCGACCTTGCCGACCTCCATCGTCACCATCTCGGCGATCAAGGGGGTCCTCTCCCCCATCCTTGCGGCGCGCGTCAACGAGGTCAACGCCCCCATCCTGGCCAAGGAGCGCGGCCTCGAGGTGGTGGAATCCCGATCCTCCCAGCAGGGCGACTACGTGGGGCTTCTGACGCTCCGCGCCACGACGGCCCACGGGACGCACCATATCGCGGGCTCCATCTTCCAGAAGAAGGATTTCCGGATCGTCTCCCTCGACAATCTTCCGGTGGAGGTCGTTCCGGATCCGATCATGCTCTTTCTCACGAATCAGGATCAGCCCGGAGTGGTGGGTCTGGTCGGAAGCCTTCTGGGGTCCCACGGGGTCAACATCGCCCGGATGCAGTTCGGACGCGACTTCCCGGGCGGAAAGGCCATCTCCCTGATCGGACTCGACACCGAACCGACCCAGGCCGTGCTCGATGAAATTCGAAAGAATCCGAAAATCATCGCGCTCAAGCTGCTGCGCCTTCCCTCCCTTTCCAAATAGCAGGTTTTCGACATCCATGGTCAATCGCAAAAAGGGGGCGGAGAAAATCGACCGCCCCCCTACAAAAACCACGCCGACCGGTGTCTCTCCCGTTTTTTCCCGGACGGCCCGCTTCCGGAGAGAGACGACCCGGCAACTCCTCGACCATTTTTTTCTCTGGGGCTACCGGGAGATCATCCTACCCTCCTTTGAATACCTCGATGCCATCTCGCCCGGTCTCCCTCCCGCACTCCTGACGAAGCTCTACCTCATGCAGGACCGCGGATCAGGCCAGGTTCTCGTTCTCCGGCCCGATGCCACGGCCCAGATCGCACGTCTGACGACCCAGTCCTTCAGGGACCGTCAGCTTCCTTTGCGATTTTGCTACAGCACCTCCGTCTTCCGGGACGAGAACCACCAGGCCTCCATCGACCGGGAGCTTCACCAGACCGGGCTCGAACTCATCGGGGATCCCTCGGTCGTGTCCGACGGGGAGATCCTCGACCTCTGCCTTTCCGGTGCGGAGATCTTTCCCCTCAGGGACTCCCTTCTCCTGCTGTCCCATGCCGGGCTGCAGGAGGCCTTTCTCAGGGAAATCTCCGAGGATTCCGACCGGTCGAAGGAGATCCGCGCGGCCTTTCACTCCCGAAATCCCGATCGGCTGAGAGCCCTGCTCCCGTCTCAAGGAAAGACATTCCTTCGGAAAATGGCCGACGCCCTTGCCGGAGGAGTCTTCGGGGTCGAGGAATTCCGTTCCATCCTGGCCAAACTTCGCCCTGACGGACCCCCGCGATTACAGGAGGAAATGGAGGGATTCATCGAGCTGCTGGCCGCCGCCTCCGCCTCGCCCCATGCCTCCTCCGTCCGGGTGGACTTCGCTCTTCCGCCCTCAAGCCCCTACTACACGGGAATGTTCTTCCAGCTCTTTGCCCCGGACTCCTCCACCCATCTGGCCTCGGGCGGGCGATACGACCGTCTGGGCCAGGCCTTCGGACACGATCTGCCTGCCGTCGGCTTCGCCTATCACATCACCCACATCGAAGAGACGCTCCGCAAGCGGGAGGCCCCGGGAGAGACTCCCACCCTCGTTCTGGCCTGCCATGCCCCCGGCAACCCCTCTCCTGTTCAATCCTTCGCCCGGACCCTTCGACGGGCCGGCCGGGCGGTCATGACCGCTCCCGACCCCTCCTCTGACAGCGGGCTTCCGCTGTCGGCCAAGGGGATCCTGGCCGACCACGAGGATATCGCGGCGGTGGTGCTGTACGATTCGGGAAATGACCTCTGGACCCTGACCGGCCGGAGTAAGGACCACCGGACCGCCCGCTCGATCGAGGAGATCGCCGGATTCCTGCTGTCCGGGGATTTTGCGTGAATTCCCCATGAAATCCCGTCTCGCCCGCGAATCCCGGAAAAATCTTCCCCAGACCATCGAGGCTGAAAAGTCCCTTCTCGGCTCGATCCTCCTCAACAACGAGGTCATGACGACGGTCGGGGACATGCTTCAGGACGACGACTTTCTCCTCGAATCGAACCGCCGGATCTTCATGGCGATGAAGGAGATGGCCGACCGGCACATCCCCATCGACAGCCTGACCCTCTCCGACTACCTGACGAAAAAGGACTGGGCCGGCATCACCGGAGCCCCCGAAAACATCTACGAACTGGCCGAGATCGTTCCGACCGCCGCCAACGCCATCCACTATGCCCGACTGATCGTCGAGAAGGGGATTTTCCGAAAGCTCATTCTCGTTTCCGAAGAGATCGCCCAGAAAGGCTACGACGCGACCCTCGATACGGACGAAGTCCTCGATTATGCCGAAAGAAAGATCATGGACGTGGGCTCCCGGCGATCCAGAAGCGAGTTCGCCCAGATCGGGGACCTCTCCTATCTCGACGCCCAGTTCAAGCGACTCGAGGATCTCAAGAACCGGGAGATCAAGGACATCGTCACCGGACTCCCCAGCGGCTTCGTCGATCTCGACCATCTCACGACGGGATTCAATCCCTCGGAGCTCGTCATCGTGGCGGGCCGCCCGGCCATGGGGAAGACGGCCTTCGTCCTTTCCATCGCCCAGCATGTGGCCTTCGACCTCCGGAAGCCCGTCGGGATTTTCAGCCTCGAGATGCCGAAAGAGCAGCTTTTCCTGCGCCTCATCAGCGCCCAGGCCCGGGTCAACTCCAAGAATCTCCGGACCGGGCACCTGAACTCCGAGGAATGGGACAGCGTCATGCAGGCCTTCGGCGACGCCAGCGAAGTGCCCATCTACATCGACGATTCGGGGGACCTCACCATCTTCGAGCTCCGGACCCGGGCCCGGAGGCTCAAGAAACAGAGGAAGGACCTCGCCCTGATCGCCGTCGACTACCTCCAGTTGGTCAGGGGATCCCAGAGAACGGACAACCGGGAACAGGAGATCTCCGAAATCTCGCGCTCGCTCAAAGCCCTTGCCAAGGAGCTTCAGATTCCGGTCATCGCCCTGGCCCAGCTCTCCCGTGCCGTCGAGAATCGTCCCGGTCTCAAGAAGCCGACGCTCTCGGACCTGCGCGAATCGGGGGCCATCGAGCAGGATGCCGACATCGTCCTCTTCATCTATCGGGACGAGG
>JAKADN010000099.1 GCA_021820445.1 Nitrospirota bacterium
TCTCGCCACTACAAGATCATGGCCCATAGGGAGTTCGAAACCATGGTGGCTCTAGCGAAGAAGCAACAGTCATCTCCGCTAATGAACGCCGACGGGAGACTTTTTGCTTGGCTCAACTGGGCGCCCGGCACCCTTTATCCGAATATTGGGAGAGGGATGACCGACTAGGTGTTCGTTCCGGTAACGCAAGAAATGCTCGGCATTGACGATGACGCTGTCGGCTCTCGCGGCGAGCGTCTTGTGTTGAAGCGACTTGTAGAGAAGAGTCATGCCGGCCAGGACGACAAGTCCACCAATGGTCAGGGCCACTGAGCCACGAACGGGATGCCGAATGCCAAGACCCAGGGAAATCGATACGCCTCCCAAGGCAATAACGATCGTCGAAAGCAGTACAAGAATTAAAAGAGCCAAGGCATTCCTCCTTCACGTTGACTCCAGCCGAGCCATGGGTCGCGGAGCGGTGCCACAAAGGGCTGACAATGAAAGATCCGGGCAATTTTCTCCGATCTCGTTAAAGAATAGTCCGAATTTCCTGAAAGGGCAACGGGGGTTTCTTGCGATGGTAAGCCGATGCGAAATCGCTTCGGCTCATTCCGTTGCCCGGACAGGACTTTTCTCCCACCCTCTGAAAATTCCTCCCGTTACCGGGGCTTTCCTCCAGAGATTTCTCTCCCGACTTTAACATCCGCCCTTGGGCATGCTATCCTGAGTCATCAGAGACATCCTCCCGCCCCTGACTCAAGGATTCGGACTCGGTCCATTTTCCATGCGTCACGGGGAGACGGTGGCACTCCTTCCCGTCCCTTCGTCACTCTCTTTAGAAGTCCTGGAGTTTACGTCCATGACTTCGGAAACAATCAACAGACAGACCGCGTTGTTTTGGAAAGGAGAGCTCCATGGATCTGAGCAAGCAGTTTCCTCGCAGCCCCGTTGACCGCCTCCATGGCATTGATCACCTTCGTCGCCTCATTGACAAGGCCCGCGCCTTCAATGCAGGGACACTTGGGGAATACAATTACAATTGCCCGATGGATCAGCTTCTTCTCACCCATCTTGGCATCTCGGCCGAGGACTTTGCTCGAATCGTCGCCACTCACACGACCGATGAAACCGTCTATGCCGAGCTCTGGAAGCGCTTCCCAAAAGCCCTGTCTCCCGAAGCCGTGACGGCATTCAATGCCCGTTACGAGTCCGCAGCTCCTGACACCCCGGAAAAACAGGCGTGGTTTGACTCCGTGCGGAAGGCCATCGACCCTTCACGCACCGACATCAAAACCTGGGCCCGACTTCTGGATCTCGAAGAAAAACGTCACGTTCCCGTCCTTTAATTGGGCCATTTTCCGGCTCACATTGAGAGGCCTCTGGAGCTTGCCTTCAAAGACCCGGTCCCATCCATCCGAAAAGGGAGCCCCTTCATGTCCACCATGATCCGGATCAGATCTTTCATTTTGCTTCTCCTTCCCATGATACTTTCCTCCCTCCTTTTGGGACCGGATCTTTCCGGAGCGTCCGAGCCCACACCCTCCCAGGGATCCTCTCCTCCCTCCTTTCGCTTTGTTCCCCGCATTCACCATCTCAAGAATGGGCTGACCCTCCTGACGGTGGACGACCCCTATAGCCCCACCCTCACCTTTCAGGTCTGGTACCGGGTCGGATCGAGAAACGAAGTCAAAGGACGGACCGGAATCTCCCATTTCAACGAACACATGATGTTCACCGGGACAAAGAAGTTCCCTCACGGGGCTCTCGACAAGCTCATCAGCGAGGTCGGGGGACAAAACAACGCCTTTACCGACTATGACTTTACCGCATACTTTGAAAATGTCGCTCCAGACAAGCTCCCCCTTCCCATCTCCATCGAAGCCGACAGAATGACCCACCTGCTGTTAAAGCCCGACCAAGTCGAGCGGGAGAGGAGGATCGTCCTCGAGGAACGCCGGAACGACTATGATGACCCCACGCAAAAACTTGTCGAGCAGGTGTATGCCACGGCCTTTGAGGTCCACCCGTACCACAATCCTGTCATCGGATGGGAAAAAGATATTCAGCACACGACCCGCAACGACATCATGCACTATTACCGCGCCCACTATATGCCGAACAATGCCACCGTCGTGGTTGTCGGCCCTCTCGACGACGCCACCGTGCTACAGGAAATCAAGAAGGCCTTTGGCTCGATTCCCCGAGGCCATCTCATCCATCAGCGGATCCCGGCAGAACCTCGCCAGCACCACCTGCGCATGACCGTCGTCAGGAAGCCCGCGATGCTTCCGATCACCATGATGGCCTTTCATGCTCCCAATTTCAAAAGCCGCGATGCCATGGCCCTCGTCGTGCTGGCTCAGGTTCTCTCGGGAAGCCGCAGTGCCCTTCT
Organism: Nitrospirota bacterium; assembly: GCA_021820445.1. Taxonomy (GTDB): domain Bacteria; phylum Nitrospirota; class Leptospirillia; order Leptospirillales; family Leptospirillaceae; genus UBA4572. The sequence goes on from JAKADN010000099.1 coordinate 2,375, forward strand.
TTACCAGGACATGATCTACAAGAACCCTGTGGCGGTGGATGCCGAGGGAGACTACGACCCCATGACCCACGATCCCGGGCTCTTCTATTTCTATGCCCAGGGCTTGCCAAAAACCACTCCCAAGATCCTTCGGACCCGTCTTGACGCCGTCATTCGGAAAATCAGGACTCAACCTGTTGATCCGGAACTTCTCGCTCTCTCCAAAAAGCAGATTCTGACCCAGTTTGTCATGAATCAGGAGTCGGCGTTCGGGATGGGAATGATGCTCGGCATGATGAGCGCCGACCGGATCCCCCTTTCCTACCTGATGAACTATGTGAAAAACATCAACGCTGTCACCGCCGCCGATATCCGGCGAGTGGCCCGGCGATATCTTGTTCCAGGGAACGAGACGGTGGGATATCTCTTCCCCACCGGTGGCCAGGCTCCGCCCCGCTTTTCCCGACCGGGAAGGATTGTTCGCTAACTCTCCGGCTCTCTTCACAGGCCGACAATGACCACGGAGTCCTCTTCTTTCAGGAGAACCGTCATGCATTCCTTTCGCCGCATCCCTCCCTTCGCCGGAAGCACGGCAATTCTTTCGGCCATTCTCCTTCTCTCCTCCTGCGCGCATTCTCCATCAACCCCGACGGATACCTCCTCCCGTTCGGCCATGTCCCAACAAACAACGGCTAAGACCTACCCGGTTCCTCCCATGAAGGCCACATTGACCCGCAGCGTCCTCCCGAACGGGCTCGAAGTCCTCGTCCTTCCCCGCCCGGATCTTCCCCTTATTTCCTTTCGACTCGGGATCCGTGCCGGATCTTCCTTTGATCCGTCCGGGAGGGCCGGCACGGCGGCACTCGCGGCGGACCTTTTGACGCGGGGAACGGCGGGCCACGACACCCTCTCCCTCTTTCATACCCTCGACGCCACAGGGGGGAGCCTTTCTGCCTCTGCCAGCCGCGACATGACCGTTCTTGCGGGCGACAGCCTGAGCTCCGAAGCTCCCACACTCCTCGAGCTGGCCTCGGAAATGGTCACCTCTCCGACCTTTCCCCCGGCCGAATTCGCAAAAAAGAAGGACTCCACCCTCGCCTCCCTGACCGAAGAGGACAACCACCCCAGTCCGATCGCGACGAACCTTCTCTATCGACTTGTGGAAAAGGGAACGCCGTATGCCACCCCGTCTTCCGGAACTCCCACCTCCGTCGAAAAGATCACCCGGCAGGATCTGTTGAACTTCGTGGCCCAATACTATCGGCCCGACCGGGCCGTTCTTGTTGTGGCCGGAGATGTGACGCCCGAATCAGCCCTTGCCCTGGCCAAGAAATATTTCTCGACCTGGAAGGCTCCCGCCACAGCGACCTCTCCTCCTTCCCGGCGCTCCTTTTCCTCCATTTCCACCTCCGGGACCTTCCTTGTGGACAAGCCGGAGCTTCGTCAGTCCACCGTCTTCTACGGCACCCAGGGAATTGCCCGGAAGGATCCGTCCTTCTATGACTCCCTGGTCTTCAATATGCTCCTTGGAGCGTCCCAGACCTCAACACTTAATCGGGTCGTCCGACAAAAAATGGGGCTCGTCTACTATATTCATTCGGCGCTCGATGCCTCTCGCCACCGCGGTCCCTTTATCGTCTACTTTCAGACTTATGCCAAGAACACCGGGAAGGTGATGGGCGCCATGAACTCGATTCTTGCGGATTCCGTCAAGACCACTCCCGACCCTTCGGCCGTCCGCGCCATCAAGCGTCAGCTTGTTGGCGGCTTTCCCTTCCTGATGAACACCACTCCAAAGATTGCTCAGCTTCTTCTCGTGATCTGGTCGGATGGCCTTGACTATACCTATTTCACCGATTACCCCGAACACGTCTCGAAAGTTACTCCTGCGTCAGTGCTGTCCGCCGGACAGCACCTCATCAGTGGCCATTCCTTTGTCACCGTTGTGGTGGGACCGGCCAAAGCCCTGAAAAAAGCCGGGGTCACCGGGACGCCCCCTCCTCCCGCCTCCTGAATTCCCGAGGCTCCTTCCCCCACGGGAGGGAGCCTTTTTCTTTCTCTCCTCCGCCCAACCTCTCAGAGGATTCGCCCCACTCCTGGGCTTTCCCTTTTCCCTTATTTTTTGCAGAGGCCTTCTCCGTGCCGAGAGCTGTCGCGGCCCGAACTCTCACGATGAGAGGGGATGGCAGATGGGAATGGAGCAAAACGAAGAAGGATGCTAGCGGGAAACGAAGGCGTACAGGTATTGCCAGGTGGCAGGGGTCTGAGGATCTTCAATATTGAAGAGGGCAGGAATCGTCTGATTTTTTTCATCTTCGAGTTCGAAGACCACCAGATGGTATCCCAGAAATCGAACGCGGGAACGATCGGGAAGACGTAAGATATGACCTTGGGAAATCATGGGAGGCAAAAGCGTGGAAAAGTCCTTGACGGCAAGGGCTGCCGTGACCGTATCGGAATCAAAACTTACGGGAGGCTTTTCTGCGGATTTTGACGGTCCAGAGGGGGTGTGGACGCCCGCCTTCATGAGCATGCGGGTATGGCGAAGTTCGCCCTTGAGATTGCCGATCTGAATCTGTTCGTAGGTGACGATCGCGGTGGAGACGAGAAAAAGAAAGAATGTTCCGCCGATAACAATGGTTCTCTCGTTCACGACGCCTGTCTCCTCAAAACTTCCGGCACGCTCCTCAGGGGCCCATTGCCGATGCCCTGACAGATGAGAGTCGACAACACTTCATGGTTCTCGAGGCTGGCCGGGCCGACAAAAAACGCGACCGGGGAATCCCCGGCCACGACGATCTCGACGTTCTGCTGCGGAGACCGGAGCCCCGAAAAAAAGGATCCGAACTCTCCTGCCCCGACTACTTCTTCTTGTGGCGGGACTGACGGCGAAGCTTCTTGTACTTGTGTTTCCGAATCTTCTTGCGTCGTTTTTTAACTACGCTCGACATACGCTCTGTCTCTCCACCGGATCTCACCGGATCCTCTCGGAGGTCGTCCGGGA
>JAKADN010000026.1 GCA_021820445.1 Nitrospirota bacterium
TATTCCCAGGTGCCGGAATCGCGGGCCCGGGGATACGACCCGGGACGGTTCAGCTTCAACGTGAAGGGAGGGCGCTGCGAAGCCTGCCAGGGGGACGGGGTCATCAAGATCGAGATGCATTTTCTGCCCGATGTCTATGTGGTGTGCGACCTCTGCCGGGGAGCCCGCTACAACCGGGAAACCCTCGAAATCCACTACCGCGGACGCTCGATCGCCGACATTCTCGAAATGACGGTCGACGACGCCCACGACTTCTTCGGGGCCGTTCCGTCCATCGCGGGAAAACTCGACACCCTTCGCGAGGTCGGACTGGGGTATATCCACCTGGGTCAGTCGGCGACGACCCTGTCCGGCGGAGAGGCCCAACGCGTGAAGCTGTCACGGGAGCTCGCCAGACGTGCGACCGGCAACACCCTCTACATTCTGGACGAGCCGACCACCGGCCTTCATTTCGCGGACATCCAGAAGCTCCTCGACACCCTCGACGCCCTCGTCTCGACGGGTAACACCGTCGTCGTCATCGAGCACAACATCGACATCATCGCCAATGCCGACCACCTGATCGATCTCGGCCCCGAAGGGGGTGAGCGCGGAGGGCGCCTCGTCGTCACGGGAACTCCCGAAGAGGTCATGCGTCATGAAGCCTCCTACACCGGCCAGGCGCTCCGGGAACATGCGGCGCGAAGGGATGCCAAGAAATGAGTTCCTCCTCCGGACCAGCCTTCCTCCTGGGGACCCCGATCCGGATTCTTTCGGCTGCGCTGGTGGTCAACATGGCCCTCTCCGGCCTGAAGATCGTCTGGGGCCATCGCATCCACTCGGTGGGCATGCTGGCAGACGGCTACCACTCCCTTCTCGACTCCCTCTCCGACCTTCTCTGCCTCCTGGGCTCCTTCGCCGCCCAGCGCCCCCCGGATGCAGACCACCCTTACGGACACTCGAAGTACGAACCCCTGACCCAGGCGGCGGTCGGACTGATTCTCTTCTTCACGGGCTACGAAGTCCTCTCGCACAGCTACGACCAGTTCAGCTCCCACCGGAGCCCCATCGTGGGCTTCTCCTCCGTTCTGGTGATGGGGGCCTCGATCGCCCTTCAGACGCTGCTCTATTACGGAGAAAAGCGGGTGGCCCGGGAGACGGGGGATGCGATCGTCGCCGCCGACGCCACGCACATCCGCTCCGATCTCATGGCCTCCGGCTCCGTCCTGATCGGCCTCTTTCTCTCTTCCCTGGGGATCGGATACGCCGATCCGGTGATCGGGGTCCTGATCGCCGTCCTGATCGGCCAGGCCGGCTTCCATCTCCTGAAGGAAGGGGCCAAGGTCCTCTCGGACCACTCCCCCTTGCCTCCCGAGGAGATTGCCGCGCTCGTCCGCGAAACCCCCGGCGTGGTGGACTGCCACAACATACGGGCGCGCGGCTCCCAAAATCGTATTACAATGGATCTGAACGTCCATGTGCCGAGGAACATGACCGTTCTTTCCGCCCACGAGATCGCCCACCGCATCGAGTCGCGCATCCGGGAGCATTTCCCGGCGGTGGTCGAAGTCGTCGTCCATATCGAACCCGATCAGGAGGAATCCCATGACAGCGCCGTCTCCCATTGACACCTTCAATCCCCGCGCCCCCTTCGCCATCACCATGGGGGATCCGGCCGGAATCGGCCCAGAGATCATCGTGAAAGGATGGACGCACAAGGACATCTCCGGCATGAGAAAGCTCGTGATCGGAGACAGCGACCTGATCACGGAGACGGCCCGGCGCTATGCCCCGGAACTCCTTGTCCAGACGATCCGGGACCCGGCTGAGGTTCCGAACGACCCCTCGATCCTCTCCGTTCTGCCTCCTCCCGACTCCTCCGGCCTCGAACCGGTCCAGCCGGGTCAGCCATCGGTGGCCTCCGGACGATGGGCCTACGCCTGCGTCAAGACGGCGGTCGACCTCGCCATGGAACGGCGGATCGCGGCCATGACCACCGCTCCGCTGACGAAGGTCGCCCTCCGGTCGGCCGGATACAACTATCCCGGCCACACCGAACTCATCGCCGCCCTCACGAACACGCCGCGGGTCGGGATGATGCTGGTCGGAGGACCGCTGCGGGTGATTCTCGTCACGATCCACATCGCACTCCGTGAGGTTCCCTCCCGCCTCTCCATCGAACGGGAGGTCGAGACCATCCGCCTTGCGGGGGAAGCGCTGAGACTCCTGGGGGTCTCCGAGACGAAGATCGCCGTGGCCGCCTTGAACCCCCATGCCGGAGAAGCCTCCCTCTTCGGGGACGAGGAGGAGAAGATCATCTTCCCGGCCGTCATGGAGGCCCGCTCCGAGGGACTCGACGTCGAAGGGCCCCTGCCGGCCGACACCCTCTTTCACAAGGCCTCCCGGGGCGACTACGCCATCGTGGTGGCCCAGTACCATGACCAGGGTCTGATTCCCCTCAAGCTTCTGGGGTTCGGGAAGGCGGTCAACGTCACGATCGGCCTCCCCATCCTCCGGACCTCCGTCGACCACGGAACGGCCTACAATATCGTCGGCAAGGGGCTCGCCCAGCCCGGAAGCCTTGTCGAGGCAGTCCGTCTCGCCCGTTCCATCGTCGAACGCCATGGCCGCGAGACCCCGGGCGCATGACCCGGAAGAGTTCCCGATCCTTTCCGTCGACAGGCCAGGATCTCCCCCAGCGGGGGATCCCCCTCCAAAAAACTATTTTCCCTATAGGCATAAGTGTTTAAAAGCAGCCCGCGCCTCCCGCTAAACTTTTCAGGATTCCTTCCGATGAGTCCCATTGTTAGAACCGTTGATCGTGTCCAAAAATTTTTCTCCAAGGAGATTGCCATGAAAAACAGATCAACCCTCCTTCGGGTCCCGGCCCGATGGAAGGCGGGGCTCCTTGCCCTGGCCCTCCTGGTGGCCGGACTCGCTGCCCCCGCAAAGAGCTACGCCGTGACCTCGGGTCCGGGCGTCTGGGATCTCATGATCTTCGGAAACTACGACTTGGTCTCGCCCAACACCGGAAATGCATACTCCTCCATTCCGGCTCCGCTCACTTCCCCGACATGGGCGAACACGATGCAGAACGGCTACGGGGCCGGCATCGGAACCGCCTACTGGTTCAACGACGTCCTGGCTCTGCGGGTGATGGCCCAGGGGAACTTCTATCAATTGAAGAGCCCTGCGACCGGATCGATGGAGTCGGCCCCCCTGACCGGCGGCCTCGAGGCGAAGCTCTACGGGGGACCGGACTACTACCTCTATGCCGTCGTCGACGCCGGCGCCGCCTACGAGCTCGACCTCCCGAACAACACCTCCCCGACCCTCTCCGGCAAGGGCTCGACCAGCGCCTGGTCCGCCTATGGGGACGTGGGGCTCGGGGTCAACATCGACTGGGTCTTCGTCGAGGTGAAGCTCGCCTATCTGCCGGACTCCATCCCTCATTCCACAACCAGCCAGAACGCCCTCTGGTATATCCCGGTCACGGCCGGATTCAATTTCTGAGATCCTTGCCATTTCCGGAGGGGCCATTGCCGCCCCTCCGGCATCCTTCCTCGGCAAGGGAAGCGGAACGATCCGGAGGCCCCATTTTTTACCACCGCATCATGAAGACAGTTGATCGATCGACGGAAGACCCCGTCCGAAACAAGGTCGAACGGTCGGTCAAACCGATGCCTCTTGCGAATCCCGCCGGGCTCTGATAGCTTAGAGAGAGCCGTGTGAATTACCCTGTCCACCACTTTCAAGGAGTTTCAATGAAAAAACTGGGATCCGTTGTCGGTTCTCTTGCTGCACTCATCTTTTCCTTTTCTCTTGTAGCCGCCCCGGTGTCCTTTGCCGCCGATGCCTCCGCTCCGGCCGCCGCCACCGCGCCTGCCGCGACACCGGCAGCTCCGGCCAAGCACAAGGCGCACAAGAAGATGCACCACAAGCGCCACTGGAGACACCATCGCTGCAACCACCACTCCAAGTACTACAAGCGCCATCACCGCTGCTACCCGCATCACAAGAAGCATCATCACATGAAGCACCACATGAAGAAGCACCACAAGAAACACCACGCGGCGAACTAAAAAAAAGGCCGGAGTCGAAAGACTCCGGCCTTTTCTGATTTCAGGGTTTTCCCGCTCCACACGTCACACCGCTATTTTCTCTCTCCCGCCCACAACCGACAGACCTACTTGACCCTCCCGGGGATCGCCGCCCTCGCCAACGCGTCCACCCGCTCGTTCTCCACATGACCGTCATGGCCGCGGACCCACTTCCAGACGACCTCATGGCTCTGGGAGAGCCGGTCGAGTTCCCTCCAGAGATCCTCGTTCTTGACGGGGGACCCGGACGCGGTGCGGAAGCCATTTTTCTTCCAGCCCTTGATCCAGGTGGTCATTCCGTTTTTGACGTACTGACTGTCGGTATGGACCGTCACCCGGCACGGTTTTTTCAGGGCTCTCAGTCCCGAAATGACCGCCAGCAGCTCCATCCGGTTGTTGGTGGTGGCGGGCTCTCCCCCGGAGAGTTCGCGCTCCGTCCCGCGACACGAGAGAAGGGCCCCCCATCCCCCGGGACCGGGATTGCCGGAACAGGCGCCGTCCGTATAGAGATCCACCTCGTCCATCAGGGCGTGTCGGCCGGAGACAGGGTTCCAAGGGCGTAATGGTAGGCGACCAGGGAGGAAAGAAGGTCGAAGCGGGCCGAGTCGACATTGACGCGGGCCCGTCTGAGGGCCGTCTCGGCATCGACCACATCCACCGAATGGGCCGTTCCCACGCGATAGGCCGCCTCGATCAGACGGTCGTTTTCTTCGGCATTGTCCAGAGCGGTCCGGGTTTCGCGCAGCCGTTCCCGGGCTTCCCGGACATCCTCGGCCGCATCCCGGACCCCCGCCATGAGGCGGACTTCGTCGTCTTCCTTCAGGTGCATCGACTGTCTCAGGTTGGCCCGCGCCTCATGGATCTGGTGCGTGACGAGCCCCCCCTCGAAGATCGGAACATTCAGCAGCCCTCCCACGTTGAAGGTGGAAAACGGCGTGGTCGGAAGGCCGAAGAAGGAAATCGAAATCTGGGCCAGATAGTACTGGGCCGAGCCGGTGATGGTCGGATAGTTCTGCTCCTTCGAAGCATCGAGGCTCGCTTTGCGGCTTCGGACCGTTTCGGCATCGGCCAGGAGATCGGGGTGTTTCGGAAGATATTTGGAGATATCCGCTTCCGGGTTAACGCGGGACGAGACGGATTCCCCCGCCGGATCGGAGGCGACGAAGGGTTTTTTGTGGCGGAATCCGATCGCCCGCCCAAGGTCCACCTGGGCCTTTCTGAGACCGGTCACCTCATGGATCAGGTCGAGCCTGGCCGACTCATAGTTGACCTTGGCCTGGGTGACGTCGAGGCGGAGCCCTACCCCGGCCGCGACCCGCGCCCGGGCTTCGTCGAGATGGGATCCGGCGTCGATCAGGCTCTGGCGAGCCGACAGAACCCGATGCTGGGCCTTCAGAAGGTTGAAGTAGGCCACCTCGACATCGCGGATGACTCCCTGGACGCTCCGAAGTTTTTCGGCCTGCACCGACTTGAGCTGATGGCGGCTTTGACGAACCTGGGAGTGGACCCGTCCGAAGTCCAGCACGGTCTGGGTGAGTCCGACTGTCAGGAGGTTATAGTTGGCGTACTGGTATCCCGGAATCAAAAAGAATCCGAAAATGCTGTTTCCGATCGTGTCCGAATAGGAGGCGGAGAGGTTGGGAAGATAGCCGGACTTGGACTCGCCGATCCGCTCGCGCGACGCCTTGACCTGATCTGAAAAGGCCTTGAGCGATGGGCGTCTCTGAAGGGCCTCCGAAACGGCCTCCTTGAGGGAAATGGCCTCGCCCGAGGACTCTGAGGGGATGGAGACGGGAAGGTTCCCGTCCGGGGAGTCCGCCAGGGCCGGCAGGGCGAAGGAAAGCGCCCCCCAGAGAGCGCCCGTTGCCAGCATGATCCGTTGATATCTCACTCGATTCCTCCATGAACCACATCAGGTTGCGCTTTGCCCCCCCGGTGGGACAGCCTTTTCATCAGGAGAATCATGGGAATTCCCAGAAGGGCCATCAGACCGGCGGCGATGAATGTTTCGTTGTATCCGGAGATGGCCGCCTGGCTCATCGCCGAATTCGTGACCATGGCTCCGACCCGGGCCGGAACATCGGCGGCATTTCCGTGCATGGCGGACTGGGTGAAGAAATCCGCCACGCGCTGGTAAAAATAGGAGTGGTGCGTCACATCCGACTGGTAGCGCGCGTAGTAGTCCGCCTTCTGATGGTCCAGGAAATTTCCCAGGACGGCCACTCCCAGGGCGCCTCCGATCTGGAGCATGTTGCTCTGGAGACTGGAGGCGAGGCCGATGAAGCGGGGCTCGACCAACGTCTGGGGGATGGAGGAGAGAAGGGCGTTCAGCATCCCCATCGAAAGCCCGAAAACCAGCTGGGCGATGATGATCTGGCTCATTTTCGGGACATTCGTGAGGAAGGCGAAGAGAAACTGGGAAAAGGCCAGCATCAGGAATCCGCTGACCAGGAGGAGTCGCTTGAAGGTGTCCGATCCCTTCGCCGACAGGCTTCCCAGGATCGGCATCGCCACACCGGCCATGAGGGAGGACGGAAGAAGGACCAGGCCGGCGTCCGTGGCCGTGAAGGCGTTGAAGGTCTGGACAAAAAGAGGCAGGAGGAACATCCGTCCGAAGAGGCCGACCGCCCGGAAAAAATTGGCGATCATGATAAGGGAGAAGTCCAGATCGCGGAAGATGGAGAGGTCGATCAGGGGATGCCGGACGGCGAAGGCGGTCATGATGTAGGTCCAGAAGGCGATGGCGGCGACGATCCAGCATTCGTAAACGAAAAAGGCGGTCCATCCCCACCGCTCCCCCTCGGTCAGCCCCACGAGAAGAAAGGAGAGGGCCGTTCCCAGGGAAATGAAGCCCGCGTAGTCGAAAGGGACGAGGATGTGTTCCCGGTCCTTCTTGAGAACGAGGACGGTGAAGAAGAAGCTCAGGAAGCCGAAGGGGACGTTGATGAAGAAGACGTCCCTCCAGTTGAAGTTGTCGACCAGCCATCCCCCCAGGATCGGCCCGATCGTGGGGGCCAGGACGACGACGATCCCGAAGAACCCGAAGGCCTTGGGTCGCTCGGCGGGGGGAAAGGCCTCGGTGATGATGGTGAAGCCCAGCGGCATCATGATTCCTCCTCCCACCGCCTGGAGGATCCGGAAGACGATCATCACGTTCAGGTTGGGGGAGATGCCGGCAAAGAACGAGGAGATCACGAAGAGGAAGATCGAGCCCAGATAGAGATTCTTGATCCCGAAGACCGTGCGCGTCCAGGCGCTGGCCAGCGTGGCGACGGCGAAGGCCATGGAATAGGCGGTGATGACCCAGCGCACCTCGTCCTGGTTGGTGTCGAGGCTCCCCATCATGTAGGGAAGCGCCACATTGACGATCGTCGTGTCGAGGACCGGGAGGAAGAGGGAGAGCATCACCACCGCAAGCGCCCACCAGCGATAATGGGGTGACTCTCCGAAGAGGCTTCCGTCGTCCCCCTTCACCATGGGGATCCTTCCTTGATGTGGATCCGGATTTCGGTCGAGAGCCCCGGTCTCAGGACCACATCCTTCCCGTCATCGATCGTGATCCGGACAGGAACGCGCTGGGTGACCTTCACGAAGGTGCCCGAGGCGTTCTCGGGGGGAAGGAGGGAGATGGCCGCGGCCGAGGTCGGGAGAATCTGGTAGACATGGCCATGAAAATTCCGGCCCGGGTAGGCGTCGATCGTGATGTCCACCTTCTGTCCGGTCCGGACCTGGCCCATGCGCGTCTCCTTGACCTTGGCCGTCACCCAGGTATCCTTCGTATCGACCAGAGAGACCACCGCCTGTCCGCGGGAGACCACCTGGCCGACCTGGGCGATGCGCTCCGCCACCTGGCCGTCCAGGGGAGAGTGGATCGTATAGTTCAGCGGGTGGGACTCTGTGGTTTCCAGGGCCGTCCGGTTCACGAACTCGAGCTTTTTCATCTCCGTGAGCTGGGCCTTGAGATCCTCATAGGCGGTCCGGAGATGGTCGAGATCGGAGACGGTGATGAACCCGCCTTTTCTGAGGGCCTCCCCCCGATCGAGGTCCCGTTTCGCATTGGCCAGCCTGACCTCAAGCGATCCCTCTTCCGCCCGGGTCCGGGCGAGATCCCCGAAGGCCGAGACATTCCGCTGGCCGATCGTCTGGAGGGCGGAGAATCCGGTGGTGTCGATCCTGGCCAGAAGATCCCCCTTGTGGACGGGATCGCCGATGTTGAGCGGGAGCGTCATGACCCGGCCCCGGGTGTTGGCGGAGACGATCACGATATTGCCGTCGACCATCGCATCTTCCGTGGACACGTAGTAGGCGTTGTAGCGAAGGTAGAGCAGGATCACGACGAGGGTGACGAAAAGGCCGACCCCACCGATGATGAATCCCTTCCGCTTTCGGGACGCGGGAACCGGCGGAACGGGCGGGGGGGATCCGCTCATTCTCCTCCTCCGGTTTCAAGTGACTCCTTCTTGTAGGCTGGCGGGATGGGGTGGGCGATCTCGGAGAGGGCCCGGTGGTAATCGAATCCCCGGAAGGTCGGGGAGGAGGGGTTGTGGCAGGTCTTGCAGGTCGACTCGTCAGGCTTGCGATTCAACCCGGCCAGTGCCGATTTCCGGGGGCTGATCATCACGGAAAAATGGGCGTAATCCTCCCCTGGCCCATGGCAGGACTCGCACTGGACGCCGTCGGTCATCCGGAAGGTTGAAAGAATCTCCGGAAGGGGCTTCCCGTAGCCGGTCACATGGCAGGACAGGCAGCGGCCATCCTTCGTCGGATCGGCGACATGGAGCCGTTCCGCGATCGCACGGGCTTCGGGGGAGGAAAGATCGCGGTAGGCGCGGGCATGGGGGCTTGCGGCCCAGACGAAGAACTGGCGACCGATCCGCTGGGACGAGTGACAGATCTCGCAGGTTTCAACTCCGACATACCGGTGCAGTATCGAATCGGCCTGGGCATGAACGGATTCAAGAAGAGCCCCGGCTCCTCCTGCCAGCAGAAGCATCACCGCCACGACTGCCTGTCTCACTCTCTTCATCCTGGTCATCCATTCCTTGACTTGAATAGTGTGGGTTAGCGTTCAGATCCGATGCATTCCGGTGAGGCCGGACATGAAGTGGTCCACCAGCGTCCCGAGGAACAGCTCCCTGTCCAGGGATCTCACCCGATGGCCCTGCAGGAGGTCCTGAAAAAGAAACACGGAGACGATCGGCCCCAGAAAGAAGGCGTCCTTCATGGCCGGACTCCGGTCCTCCGCTCCGGACGCCTCCAGGTATCGCTCGAGGATCCGCGAAAAACGGTTCATCGAAAGCTCCATGACCAGCCGGGGGAACAGTGGCTCGGCGCCGTCATCGAGAAGACGGTACTCGCTCAGGAGAATCCTCAAGACGTCCCGGTGTCGCTCCAACCCTTCGAAGGTCGCCCGACCGAGGTCCCGGAGAAATTCCCGGAAACTCCCGCTGTCCGGAGGGGTCTTGGCGAAGACAGGCTCCCAGCGGGCATAGCACTGCTGGGCCGGCGAGGAGTCCCGGCTGAATTTTTCCAGGATGATTTCCTGGAGCAGGGCTTTTTTGCTGGGGAAATAATGGTAGATGAGACCTTCGGTGATACCGGCCTTGCGGGCGATCTTCCGGTTGGTGGTCTGGAAGTACCCTTCGTCGGCGAAGCAGGACAGCGCCGCGTCGAGAATCTCGCGCTTCCTCTGGATGCACCGGTCTGACGTCTCGTCCTGTTCCCGAACCCCGGGGGGGTGAATATCGGTCTCCCTGGCCAAGCGACTCTCCTGCTTAATTGATTAACCAATCAATAAGGGAAGTATACGAAGGAGAACCTCCGGCGTCAAGGGAATCCGCCGTCGTTTTCTTCGATGCCGATGACTTTGCTATACTGAATCGGGTTCCTGCACATTCTCTCCTCAGGAGAGGGACAAATCCATACCGGGAAACGACCGATTGAGACCCATTCTTCCGCCTCTCCCCTTTCCAGAGCCCCATACAGGAAGCTGCACCCTGGCCCCCCGTCCGAGGGTGGGTCTTTCCACCGATCTTTACTCCCCTCCTCTCGAGGATCTTCTGGACGTTCTGTCGAGCGGTCCCGCCCCTGAATATCTCGAGCTCTTCCGGGGAAGAACCTCCGATCTGGCGGAGGCCCGACGGAGAATTCCCGCCGGGATCCCCCTGACCTACCACGGAGACTGCCTCTGGTACACGCAGGCCGAATTTCCCTTCGATCCGGCCTACCGGGAGGAGATGCAGCGGGCCAGAGCCCACTTGGAGGCCCTGGACTCCCCCTGGATGATCCACGAATGTGCCCAGAAGACGATGGAAGGATACGCCTTCGGGCTGTATGCCCCTCCCCTGCTCACGCGGGAAGGCGCCCTGGCGGCGCGGAGGGGAGCCCTCCACCTCCAGGAGAACCTTGGGGGACGTCTTCTGCTCGTCGAGACGCCCCCCTTTCCCCCTCATCCCACCGGCCCCATGGACCTTGGGGAGTTTTTCCACCTTCTGACCTGCGACACCCCCCTCGGGGTCGGACTCGATCTCGGCCACTGCCTCACCTATCTCATGGTGGCGGGACGCCCGGCCACGCCCTCTTCTCTCGTGGAGTGGCTTAGGAGCTCCTTTCCCTTGGGCCGGGTGGTCGAAATCCATGTGGGAGGGTTGACCACACGGAATTTTTCCACCCTTCAGGCTCTCGTCGACGACCATGCCGAAACCGTCCCGGATCTGCTGTTCGACTGCCTCGAGTCGGTCCTTCGGGAGCTGCCGCTTCCGTCCCTGGCGGGAATCGCCCTGGAGGTCGACAACAAGGCGCTTGGCACGATCGCACGGGAATTCGCCCGGTTCCATGAAATCGTCCTCCGGGAGGCCCGTCCGGGAGGACGACCTCTTCCGCCTCCTTCCTTGGCCCCTCCGGTCGCTCTCACCCCGGAGGTCGAGGCGCGCCTGCGAAGCGGGTACCGCGCCCTGGGGCTCTCCCTGTCGGGATCCTCGGACTCCCCTTACGCCCGATCCCTGTACGGGGACGAGATCTGGTCCTTCGGAGGCGCCATGTCGGCGATCATTCCCGAAACCCTCGCCCTGCTCGAACAGAGGGGAATCGACGCCCGTTCGTCCTTCGTCTCCTATTTCAACACCCATCCGAGAAGTCTCCTGAAACCCATGGATTTTCTCGAAATCAAGCTTCTTCGCGTCTCGGAATGGATCGAGACCCTTTGCAGCAAGAGTGGTCCGTCCTTCGCTCCCGTCCGGGCGGCCGCAGAAAAAGAGGTCCGGCTTCTTCTGGACGCCCAAACCCAATACAATGGAGACCCCCTATGAGACGATCCCGCGCCCTTCTCTTTTACTCGATCATCCTCGCTCTTCCCTTTTTCCTCGGGGCCTGCCGCCACCCCCAGACCGGGCTCCCGTCCCTCGAAGGCTCGACGGCCAGCTTCCAGGGACGCGTGCTCTGGAACGGGAAGCCGATCGGAAAGGCCACCCTTTTCCTGCGCCCCCTCTCCCGACCATCCGCCCGGGAAATCGAACTGATGACCCGGATCGACGGACGCTTCGAGGCGACCCTTCCTCCGGGGCGCTACCGCCTCCGCACCTCCCCCACGACCATGTGCCCCGTCAGGGGGGTGATCACCCTTTCGCCGGGCGTCAACCGATACCGGCTCGTGGTCCACGCCCTTTCCTTTCTGACCTGCCGGCCGGGAGAAATCCGGAAGCTCTGACCCGGATCGCCACTCAAGAGATCATTTTTCTTTACCGAAAAGTAAGGGCGGGACCCGAGGAGGGAACCGTCAGCGTGCTCCAGACCCAAGGAGACAACCTACAGGAGGAATTTTCTGATGGGACTTTTCGGACGTCCGTCCGCCCAGCCAGGCCGAACCGGCGACCAGACGAACCCTTCCCCGGAGAGGATCCGCGAAGCGGAAGAGCTCGCAGCCCGCGCCCGGAGGGCCGAGGAGACGGCCAGCGCCGCACGCCTCGAGGCTGAAAACACGAAAAAGATGATGGAATTCACCCGGTCGGTCCTCACCCACGTCAAGGACTTCGGAGAGTCGATCTTCACCGTTCGGAACTCTCTCGTCTCGCTTTCGGAAACCATGAGCCGGGAGCGGAGTGCCATGGACGAGACGGACCGGATGGCCATCCAGGCCGCGGGGACCGTCGACAGCATCTCGAGCAATATGGAAAAGATGTCGAGCGCCTCCCAAACCGCGGCCCGTGAGGTGGAGGGGCTCTCGGAACGAGCCGGCCAGATCGGAGCGATCGTGAACGCCATCCGGGAGATTGCGGACCAGACGAACCTTCTGGCCTTGAACGCCGCCATCGAATCCGCCCGGGCGGGGGAGCAGGGACGGGGGTTCGCCGTCGTCGCCGACGAAGTCAGGAAGCTTGCCAGCCGGACTTCGGCCGCCACCCAGGAGATCTCGTCCATCGTCAATGCGATCCAGGGGGCGACCCAGTCGGCCAAGGTCGCCATGATGGCCCTCTCCGAACAGTCTTCGGCCCTCTTCTCGGCCGGAACCGGCGCCTCCCGGAGCATGCAGGACATGGTGGCGCAGTTCAAGAAGATGGAGGGCTCCATCGAGGGGTCGGCCCTCAAGGGATTTCTCGAGGTCGTCAAGATGGATCACCTGGTCTACAAGTTCGAGGTCTACCAGGTCCTCTTCGGACTTTCCGACAAGAAGGCGGAGTCCTTTTCGAGCCACCGGACCTGTCGCCTGGGGAAATGGTACTACGAGGGAGAGGGGCGCAAGCTCTCGGACAGGCCGCCGTTTCGGGATCTGGAGCGGCCACACGAGGAGGTTCACCGCTCCGGACAGGAGGCGGTGGCGAGGTTCGTCGAAAACCGGTTCGAGGAGGCCCTCGCGGCGCTCAAGGTCATGGACAGGGCGAGCCAGGAGGTTCTCGAACAGCTTGAGCGGCTGGGCGCAGGGGGAACATAGGCCCTTTGCCCGGCCGGGTCGATTCTCGTCCGGAGGCTTTCCCCTTTTTCCCAATTATGCTACCTTAGGCCCATTGCGAGTCACGACCTATTCAAGGATGTCAGGGATTAACGGCCAGACAAAGACAGAAAAGAAGATTCCGATGCAGATCATGACCTTTCCCCTCTCCCGGGAAGTGGACCTCGGCATCCGGATGACCGAGATCAGGCGGATCGAGACTCTCAGGGAAAACAGCGACCCGGGTGAGGCGCGACTGTTTTTTCCCCACGACTGGTTCGACCTGCCCCGTCCCGACAAGTTGACCGGACTCAAGGGAATCTTTCTCTCGTCATACCGCGAGGCCCTGATCGCCGTCCCGAGGATCGGCCGCATCCTCCGCCTCGCAGACCCAAGCCTTTCGGGGACCCTCCACGCGGACCATTCCTTTCTTTCGAAACACAAAACCGTCGAAGGGCCCGAGTTCTGGGTGCTGGACATTCCCCTCCTTCGCAATCAGTTTTCCGGGGAGGGACCGGCCGTCCCGGCTCCGGACAGGCAGACGGGAGAAGCCTCGGAACTTTTCCAGCAGATGGGGCAGACCGCCCGGGACATCCAACGCGTTCTTTCCCTGTCGTCCTCCATGGTCGACTCGCTCAAATTCATGGAGGGAAAGCTCCCGGAGACCTCCCAGGGTCTGGGCGTCATCAGCCAGATGACGGAGGATGCGGCCCACAAGCTCATGAACATTCTGGAGAGCCTCCTGGAGGATCACAACCAGATCCGGGCCATTGCCCAGTCGAAGGACGGACCCTCCCCCGACCGGATCGCCGGGATTCTCGACGAAGCCGACGAGAGGATCATGCACGGCTTCGAGGCCATGGCCTTTCAGGACCTTGTCGGACAGAACATCAAACTGATCGGAAGCCATCTGAAGGAGCTCGAGTCCCGACTGGTGCGGATCCTCATCGAGACCTCCCCCGAAGCGCACCGGAGCGGCGATGAATCCGGGACCTCGTCTTCCGCGGCGACTCCCCCTTCGACCCCGACCCTCAAGGGCGTGGGAGCCCATGGAGACATCGACCAGAACACCGTCGACCAGCTCCTGTCGGAATTCGGATTTTAGCAGGAAGGACCCCTCCGTTGCGGTCCCTCACGGACAAGCAGAAATCTGTCCTCGACTTCATCGAAGGTGAAATTCGGATCAGGCGACAACCCCCGACCATCAAGGAGATCGCCCGGCACATCGGATCAGAAAACACGCGTTCCGGCCTCACCCATCTCGAGGCATTGATCCGTAAAGGCTTCCTGGAAAGGAGCCCGGGTCAGGCCCGCTCCATCAGACTGACGGGGGCGGCCTTGGCCCTCTATCACGAATCCGCGGAGGACGACCGGGAAATTCCCTACTTTACCGCCCGTCCATCGGCCGAAGGGACGCCCTCCTTTCTCCCCGCTCCCTCCCCCCTTTTCGACCGTCCCCCCGACTTTGCCCTGGAGGTGGGACCGGGGAGATCCCTTCCGGAGGCGGATATCCGGGAAGGGGACATTCTTTTCGCCCAGAAAAACCCGGGACGGGACCGGGAAGAGATCGTCGTCGTCAGGGACCGGGAGTCGGGGGAACTTCTTCCCGGCCGTCTCCTCCGCCGAAAGGACCGATTTCTCCTTCGAACCCCCTCCCAGGGATCTCCGGAGCAGGACCTTCGAAAGCCGGACCTTTCCTCCCTGATCCAGGGACGGGTGGTCGCCCTGTTCCGGACCCTGCGGGTCCTCGACAAATCGTCAGAAACAACGGAGTCGTGACATGGAATCGCCCGGAACTCGAAGAAGGCCGACGGACCAGGATGAGGGAGAGGAGCGGGACACCTACCTTCCCGGAGTCTGCAACATCGACAGGAAGGGTCGTTGGATCCGCGGAGGCGGCGCGTTTCTGGGCCTGGTCTTCGTCGTCATCTACAACGAGCAGTGGAAGGCCGTTTTCACGCATCCGGTCCTCTATGCCGCGGGAATGGTCCTCCTTGCGACGGGAACGGCCCTTTCCCTGATCCAGGCGATGGCTTCCTTTTGCGTCGTCGACGGCCTTCTCGGGAGAACCTTCATCCCCGGCTCCCGGCAGAAGGCCCCGGTGGACGCTCCCGAGAACAGGGCCAAAGATCGCCGGAGGGCCCTTGTCCTGATCGGAGGCGCCTTCATCCTCGGCCTCCTCTTTTCGGCCGTCCTCCTGATCTCGGAAATCAACGCCGTACGGTGATCCCCTTCCCGGAAGAGTTTCTTCGATGCCCTCGATGGAAAACCCTCTGCTGACCCACCCCGTTCCGCCCCTTCTCCTGTCCGCGGCCCGAAGGCTTCTCGACGCGATGACGGTGGATCTGGATTCCTCGACCTTCTCGGCTTCGGGGGAGATTGGGGCCTTCTTCCGCCTCAAAGCCGGGGAGACGGAAGCCTCCCTGACCCTTCGCTCGGGCCCGACCGGCCTCCTTGCCTCCTGCTCCCTCTGCCGGACGGAAGGGGAGCTGCCCTGCACCCACGCCATCGCGGTTCTGCTCGTCTTTCGCGAGCGGAGCTCCTCGCGGGAGACCCGGAAGACCTCCGGGCGGACTCCTCCCCTTCCCTTGCGCCACCCCGCGAAAACGGAAGAATCCCTTCAGGATTTTCCCTGCACGACGCTTCTTCTGTCCGGCACCCGCGAAGCGCCCTTCTTTGTCGCCCTGACCCGGCGGATGACCCCCATGGACCACGCCCGTTTCCACCTTCTCGAATCTGGCAAAAAAGGCAGCGGGAAGGATCTCTCCCCGCCGGCCGAACTCTTTTCGGGAGCCTTCGCGCCACACCTGGCCAAGGGCCGGGACGGGAGTCTCATTCCCGGATATCGCCCGCGCAGCGGAGGCCGGGACGCCCTGTTCCGCTACCTGTCCCTTCCCGGGATTCGCATTCTGTCGGCCCGGACAAAATCCCCCTACCGGATCGAGTGCCCCCCCACCCCCCCCTCCGTTCGGATTGTCGCCCGCTGGAAGGATCGTCCGGGGGAGGAGGTGGTCCTCGAGGGCTCGGTCGAAATCGCCCGAGCCGACCGCTCCCTGAGGGATGTCCTCTGGATGAGCTTCGAAGGGGTCTCGATTCTCGCGGGAGGAGGCTCGCTCCTTTTCTTTGCGAGGGACTCCTCCCGGACGTCCCTCAACGGGCGTCTTCTGGAGCGCGCTGGAGACCCCCGCCCCCTTCCCCTCTCGGAATGGGCCCCCTTATTCGATCCCGGCAAAGCGGAAGAGGGGCCCGGGCTCCTCGCCTTCGACCCTCCCGACCTTGCCCCCCGGTTCGGGTCCCGCTCCCGGTGGACACCGGTCCTGCGACTCGCCGGCCGGCCCGGAGGAGGACTCCTCCTGACCCCTGAAATCAGCTATCCGGACAAGGCCTCCATCCCGCTCTTCGGACCCGATCGCCACCGCCTCGGGGATCACATTCCGGGAGGGGACCTTTCAGGGGATTCGGTCCCTTTCCTGATCGGACGGGACCGGGAAAAAGAGCTGATCGCCCGGAACCATTTCGAAAAGGTGGCCCGCCTCTCGAGCGCCGACGCCACAATTCCCGTCGATCCGGGCCAGGCCGGGGACATTCTCGACCGGGTGGTTCCGGAGCTTGAAGCCAAAGGCTTCAGGATCGACCGGAGCGCTCTTCACGAGGGATCGATCCTCCCCGGACCCGTCACGATCTCCCTGGGGATCCGGGACCTCTCCCTTCAGGAGGTGTCCCTCTCCGCCTCCGTCTCGACGGGAGCCGGGATATTCCCCCTTCCCGGACGTCCTCCCGATGAAAACTCCTCCCTCCTTCACCTTCCCTCGGGCTCCTCGGTCTATCTCGAGGGGGCGATCCGGGACCACGACCGGGAAATCTGCCGTCTCTTCACCCTCGACGGAGAAGGATCGGGGCAGGCCAGCCGCTACTACGTCTCCATGATCATGAGACTTCGCCCCGACCTTCCTCTGGAACCGGCCCCGGGAGTCCGCCTCGAGCCCTTCTCGCCCTCCCCCCTGGAGGATCAGGTGTTCGGGCGTCTGTCCCGCCTCTTTTCCGCCACGCTCCGCCCCTACCAGAGGGAGGCCGTCTCCACCCTTGTCTCTCTCCGGCGGGAAGGGCTTTCGGGAATCCTTGCCGACGAGATGGGCCTGGGAAAGACCATCAGCATTCTGGCCTTCCTCTCCTGGATAAGACAGGAGGCGGAAGATTGTCCGAATGCCGATCGCCCTCCCCTTGTCGCTCTCCCGGCCTCCCTCCTCTACAATTGGTCCCACGAAGCCGGCCGTTTCTGCCCGACTCTCAGAACCTACATCCACGCGGGCATGAACCGCCAGGCGAGACTTCCCGAGATGGAAAAGGCCGACATCATCCTGATGACCTACGGAACCCTCCGGAACGATCCGCACCTCTCCGAGGGTCCCCCCTTCTCCTGTCTGGTTCTCGACGAGGCCCACATGGTCAAGAACCCCGACTCCCTGACCCACCAGGCGCTCCTCTCCCTCCCTGCGCGACAAAAGATCGCGGTCACCGGCACTCCGGTCGAAAACCGTCTGTTCGACCTCTGGGGCATCATGAACCTCCTCACCCCGGGCCTCCTGGGATCGAAGCTCCAGTTCGAACGGCGCTTTCTCAGGGAAACCGGCCCGGGAGGAGAGCAGGAGCGGAAGGTCGACCTTCTCAGAAATCTGGTGGCCCCGCTCGTTCTTCGCCGGACCAAGGAGATGGTGCTGACCGACCTCCCGCCCAAGGTGGAGATGGATGTCTGGATCGATCCCTCCCCCGAGGAAAAAGCGCAATACACCTCTCTCAGGAAGCACGGCCGCCAGGAAATCCTTCTTTCGGAAGGCTCCCCTCACATGGCCACCCTGACGCTCCTTTTGAGGCTCCGGCAGTTCGCCTGCCACCCGGCGTTGCTTCCGCCAGACCTGCAGGGGGGGGTGACCGCCTCGAGCAAATTCGACCTCGTGTGCGCCAAGATCGAAGAGGGCGTCTCCGAAGGTCACAAGATCCTGCTTTTCAGCCAGTTCACGAAGGTCCTCGATCTCTTCGACGCCGCCCTGCCCGCGATGGGGATTTCCTCTGTCCGTCTCGACGGCTCGACCCCTCTCGAGGAGCGGAAGCGGCGGGTGGAGGCCTTCCAGTCGGAGGGGAGGGACAGCCCCATGGTCTTTCTGGCAAGTCTCAAGGCGGGCGGAGTGGGACTCACCCTGACCCAGGCCGACTACGTCTTCCACTACGACCCCTGGTGGAATCCCCAGGTGGAATCCCAGGCCAGCGACCGGTCTCACAGGATCGGGCAGAAGAAATCGGTCTTCGTCTACCGATTTCTTGTCCGGGAGACCGTCGAGGAAAGGGTCAGGACTCTCAAGGAATCAAAAAAAGATCTCTTCGACCGAATCATGGACTTCGGAGGAGAGGGAGCCGGGGACGACCCGCTGTCCGGCCGCATCTCCCTTGCGGAGATGCAGTCCCTTCTCGACGACGAGGCCGCGTCAGCCCCGTAGCCTGATCCCCGGAGACGGGACTCTCCCGAAGGTGTACAATCATGACACATGTCCGGAAATCGACACGATGGAAATGACACCAAAAATGAAGGGATTTTTGTGTCCCCCGATCGAACAGAGGTGAGAATGAGCGGATATCTGGCAGGAAAGACCCTGGAAGAAGCCCTGGAAAAGGCCCGACATCACAACAAGGAGGGGCTCGGAACCCTGTTGGCCCCCCACTGGCCGGTTGAAGCCGGCCCCGATGAGGTCCTGAAGGAGGCCATGGACCTCGTGACGACCATGGGACACCGGATGATTCGCGGGGGAATTTCCATCGACCCCCGGAACTTCGGCCTGGACGAGGGATGGATGGTCGCGATGGAACGTCTCGCTCCGCTCGTCACCCGGGCCGAGGAATATGGATATGGCGTCTGGCTCGACATGGAGGATCCCGAGTCGGCAGGAGCGACAGTGGATCTCTATCTGGGACTCCGGCCCCGATTCCCACATCTTGCCGTGACAATCCCGGCCCGCATGCCACGGGCCCTCTCGGACCTCGAGCTTATCCGGCAGGTCCGGGGACGCATCCGCCTCGTCAAGGGTCTGCCGCAGCTCGATGCGGGAAACCCCGTCGAAGAGCGCGAAGTGGCCGAGCGCTTCCGTCTGCTGATGGAAATCCTCTTCCAGGAATCCAACTTCTTCGCCATCGCCACCCACGACCCGGAGATGCTTGCGGCGGCCGGATCCCTGATGGAAAAATATTCAAAGATGTTCGAGTTCCAGATGTATATGGGGGTTGCGGACGGGGAGGCCAGACGGCTTGTCTACGAAGGGGGCCATCCCACGACCCTCTACCTTCCGTTCGGGGAAGGGGCCAGCCGGCACGTCGACCGGCTGGTGGCCTCAGGAAAGATTCCGAAGGGCTAGGCCTTCTTTTCGGGAGCCGGGAGATTCAGGAACTCCCGGGTGATGTTGACCAGCATCGCGCGATGCTCCGGAAGTCCCAGGTTGATGCGGTATTCGTTGATGACCTTGACCCGCATATCCTCCCAGGCCGTCCAGCAGGCCTGGCAGACATGGTCCTGAACTTCCTTTCCGAAGGGAGACGGGAAGGGGGGTTCGGCGAGTCCCTCCGCATCGGCTCCGCATCGGGAACAATGCACTATGGCCATTCCAGTACCTCTCTTTCATTCTCATGGATGTCGGACTTCGAACGGGACGGGGGCCTCCCAAGGGGAGAGCCACCCACCGGACCATCATACCAGAATGCACCACCGGGAGAAATCGCGCAGGGGAGAGGCTCACGCGAGAAGAGAGGCTCCGGGGGCCCCGACAAAGTATCCCTGGACAAGGGCCACCCCGAGCCTTCGGACCTCGGTCATGACCGCCTCCGTCTCGATGGTTTCCGCGACGACATAGATCCCCTGTCTCCGGGAAATCTTCACCAGACTCTCCACGATAAGCCGGTCGACGTGGTCGTGGAGCGCCAGGTTCCGGACAATTTCCCCGCCGATCTTGACGAAGGAGACCGGCAGCTCCCGAAGATAATCGAACGAGGCGAATCCGCTTCCGAAGTCGTCGATGGCAAAACGCACCCCGATCGACCGCATCTCTTTCATGAACTGGACCAGATCTTCCAGACTCCCCACGGCCTCCCGCTCCGTGATTTCGAAGACGAGCATCGAAGGGGGGATTCCCGCGTCGCGAACCAGGGACCGGAGCTCCTCCAGACCGTCGTGGCGCTGGAAGACCCCCGGGGAGAGATTCAAGAAAAGCGGAACGGAGCTTTTGTCCTGGGCATGGGCCTCGAAGGCTTTTTTTCTCACAAGCGCGTCCATCGGCCCGACGAGCCCGGTCCGCTCCATGACCTCGATGAACTCGAAGGCCGGCATCATCTCGGCCGGGCGGTCGGCCCTGGGAAGCCGGACAAGCACCTCGTGGGCAAAGATCGCCCCCGTGGCCGTATCCCGGATCGGCTGGAAGTAGGGAATGAAGCGCTCTTCGGCCACGGCCTTGCGCAGCATGAGGTAGATGTCCCCCTCGTGGCGGAAGGTGGCGGCCAGGTCGGAATCGGCCGGAAGGGCGCACTGGTTCTTTCCGGCTCGTTTCGCCTTGTACATCATGTTGTCGGCCATGAGAAAAAGCTCTCTCCCGTCCTGGCCGTGGCGGGGCCATGCCGCAATTCCGATGGAGACGAAGAGCGGAATGCCGGCTCCTCCCTCGACGGGAACGGAGATCCTGGAGACCCCTTCGAGGATGCGGTTGGCGGTGGACCACCCCTGCTCGATCCCCGTCTCGGGCAGAATGATGCAGAACTCATCCCCTCCGTACCGGAAGAGGATGTCCTCCCGACGGACGGTCTGCCGGAAGAGCTCCGAAATTCGGACAAGGCAGAGGTCCCCGGCCTTGTGGCCGAAGGAGTCGTTGATTCGCTTGAAGTCATCGAGATCGATCACCATCAGGACGAACCGCTGGGAATGGCGCTCGCTTCGCCCCACCTCGTAGTTGAGAAGATCCCAGAAGATCCGCTGATTGTACAGATTGGTCAAGGGATCCCGGGCGGCGTAGTACTCCAGCTTTTCCGTGTAGCTCGAAATGGCCCGGACAGACCCCAGAAGATTCAGGAGGCTCGAAAGAATGCCTTCAAAGACCTGACGACCAACCGGATCCAGCAGACGCGCCCCCTCGACACCGATCCCGGCCATGCCGACAAGCGGTGGATCCGGAAGGGAGAGCGTTCTGGCCAGCATTTCGAGCCTCTCTCCCCCCGCACCCGAAAGACGCCCCTCACCCCGCACGGATTCGTGGCGGATGGGGATTTCCCCGTAGCCGGAAAGCCCCTCGCTCCCTGCGAGGCTCTCCCGGATCAGGGACTCCGCCCGAAGGCGCTCGGGCTCCGAGGGAGCCAGCGCCCAGAAGATCTCGCAGACCGGGGCCTCCTCCTCGCCGGGAAAGAAGACGAACAGGAAGCGGAGTCCGGCCGAAGAAGAAAGCCCGGACAGAAGTCGCCGGAGGTGTCCCCGCCAGTCCTTGATCACGCTCCCCGTCAGGACGAACTGGTCGAGGAGCCCCACCTGGAACTGGATCGCGCGGCGGGTCCGCGAGCTCAGAAAACCTGAAAATCCGAAGGCCAGAAGACCCGTCACGAGAAACAGGACCAGAAGGAAAAACCAGGTCTGCCTGTCCCGGGAGAGAGCCTCGCGCCTGAGGAAGAGCAGGGTCTGGTGGGAATGGATCCTTCGCGTGAGACGGGTGAGAAGAGAATAGATCTGGGTATTGACCCCAAGGGGAAGAAGGGCCGCCGTGGGAAGGCTCCCCCTCCGGACCAGATCTTCCTGTCTTTCCAGGTAGGAGAAGAGGGTGGCGACCCCCTGGAGCAGCTTTTTCTCGCCCTCGGTCAGGTGGTCCCCGTGACGGGAGAGGTCGGAGAGGACGGAGACCCCCTGAAGCCGCCACCCCCGGTATACGATCAGTCCGCTGGATCCTTTTTTTGCCAGGGAGGAGCGGGCCTCATCCATGGACCGAAGAGCGGTCTGCAGGGATTCGATCTCAAACAGGTCGGTCGCCAGGATCCTCAGATCCCCCTCCAGACGCACTCCCGTCCGGTGATCGCTGACCAGACGGACGAGGCCTCCGATGGCGAAGAGAAAAAAGAGGAGCGCAAAGATGGTCCAGACCAGAGGACTGACCATGCGGGCCGGAATGGATCGGTTCATCAAGGTCCCCACAGGCATTCATTCGATTCGGGGAAATCCCGATTTTGCCCCCCCGGAGTATACACCGGGACAGGGTCCCGGGAAAACCGATCCCTGACATTCTCTCTTGAATTGAGAAGGGACCAGCCTTTGCCATCCCTGATTCTGTTCGCTCCGCTCCGAAGCGACGACACGCTTCAGAGCCTCTTTCCCTCTGCAGGTCGAGCTTGTCCCGGAAACCCTCCAGACTGGAGCCCCAATAGAATAAAACAAGTTTTATTTAAAATATAAATTTTTAATATTTAATTTTTATTTTAATTATAATTTTAAATAAATCAAAAGTAATTTATTGGTGGTATAGTAAAAACAGGAAGCCAATTGGAGGAATAAAAACCCTTTTGATGGAGGTTGCCATGATCGGACCCACAGCCAATCCCGTCATGATCGTTCTTGTGACAACGATCTTCTTTGTCGGATTGGGATATATCTCCTATTTCTTCGGCAAAAAGGATTTCCATATGCACCGGTAAACCCTGAAACCCTTCCTCGAAGGGATTATTTCGTTTGGAGGAGAGGCGTTGAAAAGCCTCTCCTTTTTTGTCCCGACTCCGCTCCTCGGTTGCACCGACCCGGGACCCTGGAGTAGCATCGGAGGAACGAACGCTTTTCCCCTCCCCCGCATCCCCGCACCAAGGAGCCACGTTGGCAAGGGAACTTCCGATCTCCAACGGACGTCTTTACGTCTCATTCGACGAGTCCGCATTCATTCGTGAACTCACATACCCCCTCGTAGGGAAAGAGAATCATGTCGGAGGACGCCGCTGCCGGATCGGCTTGGCCTCGGGGGGGGCCTTCGCCTGGCTCCGCCCGGACCACATTCTTTCCCGGTCCTATGGAGAACGGGCCCCGGTCATCGAGACGCACGTCAGGATCCCGGAGTTTCCCCAGCTCCGATTCCTGCTCACGGACTGGATCGACCCGTCCGAAGACATTCTTTACCGCCACATCCGGATCGACAATACGGGTGGCGGAAATTCGGAGGTTCTGCTCTTTCTCCACCATGACATGGACATTGCCCACTCCGACATCGGGAATACCGCGGCATTCCTTCCCGATCACCGGGCCATGCTCCATTACAAAGACAACGTTTACTTCCTGATGGCCACCCTTGAGGGAGGATCACCGTCGCTCGACCAGTATGCCTGCGGGGCGCGCCACGGCCACCGGGAGGGAACATGGAAGGATGCCGAGGACGGGCGGCTCGAGGGCAACCCCATCGCACAGGGAGCGGTCGATTCCGTCTATTCGGTCAGGATCACGGTCCCCGCGGGCGGCTCCGCGGAGAGGACCTCCCTCCTGGCCGCCGCCTCCTCCTACGATCTTGTCACCGATCTTCTGGCGAAGGCCGTCAAGACCGGAGAAAAGAGCTCCCTCTCCCGGACCCGGAGCTTCTTCGACTTCTGGATCGACACTCCGCCCGCCTCATCGGATCGTCTCCCGGAACCCTATCGCCGCCTTTTCCGCCACAGCCTCTTCATACTCAGGAACCACATGGCCGCCAACGGCTCCATCGTGGCCGCCGTCGACTCCGACTCCCTCTCTCTGTCGAGGGATACCTATTCCTACCTCTGGCCCCGCGACGGAGCGATCATTGCCCACGCCCTGGACAAGGCCGGATACGGAGACCTGACCCGCCGCTTTTACCGTCTCCTGCCAGGACTTCTCTCCCGGGAAGGGTACCTGCTCCACAAATACCATCCGACCCTTTCGCCGGGATCCTCCTGGCACCCGGCCGGTGTTCCCGGATCCCCGCCCTATCCGATCCAGGAAGACGAAACCGCCCTCTGCATCTGGGCCTTCGAGCAGCACCTCGAACGCTACCGGGACATGGACTCCCTTCACCATCTCTACCCCGCTTTCGTTCTTCCCGCCGCAAACTTCCTGGAGACCTTCCGGGATGAAAAGACGGGACTTCCCGGACCCTCCTACGATCTCTGGGAGGAGCGTCCTGGAGTCTGGACCTTCACCGTGGCCACGGTCTGGGCGGGACTCGACGCCGCGGGACGGCTGGCGGAACGATTCGGAGACAGTGCGGCTTCGGCACGCTTCGACAAGGCCCGCGACGAGATCGAACGCGGCGTCAAATCCCATCTTTTCGATCGGGAAACCCGGACCTTTTACCGGGGGCTTCACCTGACCCGCTCCGGATCCCTCGAGCCTGACCGCGTTCCGGATTCGAGTCTTTCAGCCCTGTTCTGGATCGGACTTCTCTCGCCGCAAGACCCCTTCCTGGCTCCGGCCATGGAGCATCTCTTCGACAATCTGTCCCATGGAGGCGCGGGGGGGATCATCCGTTACCGGAACGATCCCTACTACCGGAACGATCCGTCCCATCCGGGAAACCCCTGGATCATATCGACCCTCTGGAAGGTCCGGTGGCTCATCCGGACCGTTCCAGACCCTCTCCACTCCGACCGGATCCGCACCCTCCTCGACTGGGTGGTCGCCCGGGCGGGGAAGACAGGGATGCTGGCGGAGCAGTACCATCCGGAAACGATGGCCCCTCTGTCCGCCTCCCCCCTCACCTGGAGAGATCGGAA